>NZ_JACGVK010000055.1:0-1004 GCF_014077185.1 Colwellia sp. MB02u-10 | reverse complement strand
ATATCGATTAAGCGTTGCTTATAGACCTGCGCTGTTTCTTCAACTATTTTCAATTCGAATTCAGTTAATAGTTGTTCTCGCTGATATTTTCTGGTCAACAAGGTGCCTTTAAACAACTTATGCCAGCGAGAAAGTACATCTAGCGTAGTCCAATGTTTAACTTCTTCACTATCAACATGAAGTACTAAATGTAAGTGATTATTCATGACAGTGTGAGCACAAATATCAATAGCAAATACCTGAGATAATTGAAAAATACGTTTTTCAATCCAACTACGTCTATGCTCATAGCTGACACCGGTTTCTTTATCAACACCACATAAAAAAGCTTTGCGGACGGTTCGACTGCAAATATGATAATACGGCGTATCAGATAAACTGATTTGTTGTGAACGAGGCTTGGGCATAACAATCACCACACTTATAAAAGGGTAAATTAAGTGTAGTTTATTGTTGAAAAAAGAAACAAGTTATTATGGGTGGCTTAATTATTCGTTATGGGTGGCTTAATTATTCGAAATAGTTTTCACACAGGCTGCCACCATTATGGCCGTTCATCATCGAATTATTAATGCTAACTTTGTGCGCATTGTTGACGTTAGAGTTTGCTTTACTAACGGCAGCTCAAAGCGGTCTAAAATCACAAGTAATAATCACCTCAATTAATGGTAACTAAGATACGCTAGCTGACATTTGAATATCTATTTTAAACTTCTATCGTTTTCCAATTTTTTTGTTCCAACTATAGGTTACAATATACCTTGTTAATTTAGTGCCTATTGAGTAAGTCATAAAGTATGAAAATGAGTAAAATCTGCCATCGTTTGAACAATAAGTTATTGGCTGTATTAGGCCAAATCAATGAAGAGGCAAAGCAAGTCGGTGGTTTTAGTCATATAAGTCACACTGTTCAGTTCGATTGCTTCCCTGCCAGTTTATTAGTGCACTGCCATTTTAGTGAAGCACAAAAGCTACGTGTTGCACAGAGCAGTCATGCTGAAACC
>NZ_JACGVK010000054.1:0-2666 GCF_014077185.1 Colwellia sp. MB02u-10 | reverse complement strand
CGACGAAATTACTTGCTTCATTCTATGCGTTAACTCACTTAATACTAAAAGTGAATACAATGATTCTGAAATTAATGAATAAGGATCAGTGTATTTAACTTGACGTGGGGAGTCATACCAACGCCGCAATAAGCGGACTAAAATTGTTGGTTATAATGTTGAGGCACGAAACTTAACCAACTGTTTTAGTTCCGTTTAATTGCCTTGTTAGGCATTTGAACTACTCACTTTCAACCAAACTTCCTTCGTAACAACTTGCGGCCTCTAGAACTGCTTCAAGTGCGTTATCTAGCGAAGCTCTTCCATTTATTTTTTTAAGTAATTCATATCTTGCATGATACCTAAATGGTAGTTCTGGGTTCATAATTTTTTTTAAACCTTCACTCGAGTATGATGACAAAACACTTTGCATATTTGCAATAAGCTCATCACTATTGAGCTCAATTTCAAAAGGGAGTTTCTCATTGCATTTAGCTTTTATTATTTCATCAATAACAGAATTATTCCAAACAGTACCTATTTGAGGGTCTAACTCTCCTTTTACACCAATTCGGCCAACATATATTCCAGCTAGAATGGCAACATCACGCTCAAAAGTATATTTAGTTCCACGAATTTCAACAGAACCATTTGGACAGTAGTATAAAACAGGGGCACCGGACATTCCGCTTTTAGAAGCCGAATCTATCAAAAATTTTGGCTCTCGATTCCATCCGACCTGAACCGAAGATGCAATAGTTGCACGCTTCCATACAGGCTGAGCATAATAATCTTGTAAGTTATGAGGATATCCAGGAATAAATAATTCTTCAGTAACCTCTACAGATTGAAACCATTTTTCTATTACATCGCTATTTGGTACAAGGTATTTTTGTACAGGACATAATTCTGTATTTCCAATCCCATGAACTTGCATTATAGGTGAAATCATTTGTTCTCTACATTCACCTGTTGAAAGATACATTTCTGAACGAAAACTTGATTGAGGGTTAAATGGAATAACAGCGACATCAACCCTAGGCCAGTTCTCTGGATGAATAAAAAAGAGAGACTTATCATCATCGATCAATGGGATAATTATTGGAATCCTATTGATTAAATATCCCGGAGTTTCGATAGCAAGATTGACTATTACATTATTAGGAATAGCTAATGTATCTGATAGAGTCGAAAGTGACTCAGAATGACGACCTGAAAGATTATGCCATGCAGTAACAATATAAAATTCAGATCCATTCTGATAAATTACACCGGTACCATATGAAAGAACTATTTTTTCGTGCCTCATTGTAAGGTGAACGACTGAATTGCTGACTGCTGCCATATTAAAATCCTACTTATGAAACGAAACTCGCATAATGCCTAACGCCCACTTAAGCGGACAAAAATAGTTTGTTAAAATGTGTAGCGAAGCGGAACCTAACCAACTGTTTTTGTTCCGTTTTAAGTGCTTGTTAGTAGCCTTTACACCGTAGCCGTGGCTTTATTCTCATTTTTAGTAAACAGAAGAAGAAAAACACCTAGCATTATTGCTATATCTGCTACATTAAAAATCCCAGTACGGATGGAACCAATACCAATATTTAGAAAATCAATAACAGCACCGTTATTAACTACACGATCATAAAAATTACTAATACCACCAGAAAACACCAAAGATAAAGCAATTAAAGAAGTAAGGTGCTGTTTTGAATTTGAAACTAAATATACAAATAAAGCGGACAAAAACATACCAACTAGAACTACAAAAAACCAGAATCTAGCTTGTTCTGACAAGTTGTTACCCAAGCCCAGAAAAGCACCAATATTTTCCGTATATCCAACCCTGAGGGTATCATTAAGGTAGCTTGTCATTTGAAATTTAGGAAGGTGTTCTGCTGCCAATAGTTTGGTGGCTTGATCACAACCTACGCATGAAAGAGTAACTAAAAAAATAGTTAATAATCTTTTCCAAATATCCATATTTACTCAAAACCTTTTCTGGCTACTAACGCTTAAATTAAGCGAAAAAATTTAGTTGGCTAAAATGTTGAACGGAGTGAAAACAGCCAACTGTATTTTTTCCGTTTGAATTTCTTGTTAGCTACACTACTGCTTAGTGTGCTTATCTATGCTCTTATTTAATAGTTTGACTGTATTTATGCATTCAGTTTTTCTTGAACCTTTTAAATCACTACAACCCTTTGGCTTCTTTTTAACTGGAAGGGGTTCTCCAGTAACAATGTGCCTAACTAGATCAATATCAGCTTGGGTTCCTAATTCTGCCAAAGTACCGTCTCTCTGATTCTCTTTATTCTCAATACCAAGTTGCTCATCTAAAGCAGCACCAACAATAGTGCAACCCTGCAAAGGAATAAGTAACGCTAGTAAAACCCGAACTCTCATATAATATCCACAACCTTGTGTAGCTAACGCTTAATTAAACTGCAAAAATAGTTGGATTGGTTTTTGCGTCTTTTGCAAAAAACGAGACAAGCTATATTTGTCAGATTGAATTACCTTGTTATTTGATGGTAGCGAAAAAACGCTAACGATAACAATCACTTTACGGCTTAAGGCAGCCCGACCGTAGCAGCAAAAAGTGCCCAGCGCCACGACTAACCCAACCTTGAACTTTGAGCCAAACACTAAAGGATATTTAGCTAATGGCTTTACAGCAATATTGT
>NZ_JACGVK010000053.1:0-188161 GCF_014077185.1 Colwellia sp. MB02u-10 | reverse complement strand
CGTAATTGGATAATATCAACGTAAAAAGGCTCCGTAGATTAAATTCTGTAGTACGTTTGAGGTAAAACCACCTGTTAATTCACGTAGCGTCGCATAAAAAATTTACTCTGAGAGTTTTCACACAGCCTGTGGCATTAGTTAGCTACCTGAAATGGAGTCCCACTGGCAGGTATGAGCTTGCAGGAGGCATAGACTTATCAACTCTGATTGCTCCTCATCCTGACTGGCTCCTGCGCCACCACAGCGGTCATTCGTCATCAAATAGTTAATGCTAACTGAGGACATCAGCAAAATAAAAAAAGAGATACTTTTCTAATGGTTAAGTTATCTATCAATGGGGCTAAGGGTCCCTGATGAATGCTGGCCAATCACATGAGTATAGATTTGAGTAGTCTTCAAATCATTATGGCCAAGTAATTCTTGTACCGTTCTAATATCAGCTCAATTTAACAGCAACTGAGTCGCAAAACTGTGTCTGAAAGTATGCGCTGTGATGCCAAAATATTTAGCGTTGTTGCCAGAGTATTTAATCGGGTGTGTAGATTATCTGATTGGAGTTGCTAGAATCGAGTGCTTTCTACAATTTACAGTTAATACCCTAAATTTATTTAAAACTTACATGAATCAATGTCCGCTTTGGGGGTTTAGATCTAATTCCGTGCAAAAATTCTCGGCACAATCTCAATTGTGAATGGATGTGAGTTTTTATATAAAAACGATAACGTTAGGATCCCTGATCTGCCGTTTTTAACTCAAAAGCTAAGGTCAGCAATGGCTAATAGCGGACATAAATATCTATTTCTATGGCGGCAAGGGGCACATAGCCTCTTAGATTTTTAACTTTAGTATCGACTTATGTATCCCACAACTGGCTGTTATTTGCATCATATGATTCGCTAGTGAGGACATAATTGTTGGGTAAAAAACCTAAATATTGGTGGCCAGTTTAACTGTTCTACTATAATCCTAGCTCTATCTCACTGAGAGGCACATATCGTCATAAAATTTATGATGCCTGAGTGCACATTGAACATTCTATATTTTTATCGTCAGCTTTGATTATTTTATCGGTTACTAACTGAGTGTAGGGTTAACAACATTATTCAACAATTAAAGAGTAGAAATGTGTTTGTATTACTGAGATATACATTTAGCTTCTATGGCACTTAACGCCCTGAGCCTGAGATCAAGTTAAACGTTACCTAAAAGCAGTGGTGAGCCTCTATCTTTTAAGGCGCGTAAGTACTGCGTTTCATTGTATGGTGTTTCATCTTACCAACACTTGTACAATCCTTATCCACTTGAAGGCTAGTGCTCGTATAGCTGCTTGGTGAGAGCTACCTTTCTCTCTTTGTTGTAGATAATATAAATTAGCCCTGTAAGATTTTAGGCGTGAATGGGTTACCCATTCTATAAATTTTTGTCGTGATAATGTTGAACATTGCCAGCGCCAATGCCCCCAGGATTTCTGGCCACTTCGTTCTGTTACAGGTGCTATACCTGCATACTGTTGTAATTCTTGTGCTGATTTAAACCTATCTTGTTGTTGCCCAAATGCCGCAAGTAATCGTGAGGATAGGAGCGTAAGGAAGCTTACCATCAAGTTTTCCAATTACTTCCTTATGAATTTTTTACTGTCGTTAAGCAAGCATGTTATCAGATAAAATAATGATTGAGAACAAAGTTACAGCCGTTATAGGTACAACAATAAATCATAGCGGGCTAGTCGTCAGGTGAGTAGTCTATTTACTGCTAAAGATTTGTCTCATAGCTTGTAAGGAAAATATGCAAATAATTTATATCCAAAGGGTTAGAGACTGTGCTTTTAGAGTATTTTTAGTGATAACCAACTTTAGTTGGTTCCTATACGATTCTTGATTCGGCAAGCTATCTACTATTACAAGCTTGTTGCGGTACGTCTTCTATTGGGGATGTAATGAAATAAAAGGGTATTGATACGTTCATCGATGCATCTTTAAAGAAGGTCATTACTATCCCATCCCAAAGTCTATGGCACGAGATGAATGTCGCAGTACCTCTATCAGACTGAGTGCAACCTGAGCGATGATTAGCAGTCTTTAGTTAAAAATAAATTAGGAGTTTATAATAATGAATTTAACACAACTTTTACATCGCAATGTACTGCTGCGTCCAGATCAGGATGCCGTATGTTATCAAAATAGATCTTTGACCTACCGCGAGTTGGCGAAGCGTGTCGCATGCTTAGCAGGTGGACTGCGTAATATTGGTGTTAAAGAAGGTGAAAGCGTGCCTTTGTTGTCGATGAATTCCAGTCGCTATCTAGAATACCTGTTTGCCGTTCCTTGGGCAGGGGCAGCCTACAATTTGGTGAATGTGCGCTGGAGTGTTTCAGAAATAGCTTTCTCACTAGTTGATTCTGGTGCTCGATTTCTTATTGTGGATGACACCTTTGCTTCAATGGTGGCAGAGATAAAAGAAAAGACACCACTACTGGCGTTTGTGATTTATGCAGGTGATGGCGAATGTCCTGAAGGCATGCTTAGCTATGAGCTATTGCTTACAGAGGCGGATCCTATTGAGGATGCTTATCGAAGCGGTGATGATCTTGCAGGTATCTTTTATACAGGCGGCACTACTGGTACGCCTAAAGGCGTTATGCTGAGTCATACGAATTTAATGACGTTCGCATTGACAGGTGCTCAGATGAGTGGATTGTCTGCTCAGCCCCGTTGGTTGAATTGTGCTCCTTTGTTTCATATCGCAGGTCTAGGTATGTTGTTGATGTCGTTTATGCTGGGGGGAACTCAAATTATATTACCTGCGTTTACTCCATCTGAGGTGATAAAAACAATTCGTAAGCAGGATGTGACGGATATGTTACTTGTTCCAACTATGATACAAATGCTGTTAGATTATCCCGATTTTGATGTGGATGACTTTGTGAGTATGCAGCACATTCTTTACGGTGCCTCTCCCATGCCTCAGGGAACGATGAATAAAGCGCTGAAGCAATTGCCTGATGTTGGTTTTATTCAAGGTTATGGTATGACTGAATGTGGTTTGATCTCTATTTCAGCTGCTAGCAACCACACTGCTGAAGGGAATAAGTCGGGACGGATCCGTAGTGCGGGTCTTCCTGGCCCTGTACAGCAAGTTCGTATTGTAGATGAACTTGGTGTTCCTGTGCCTTCTGGAACTGTTGGTGAAATTACGCTTCGTGGGCCAAATATTATGCTGGGTTATTGGGGGAAACCTGAGTTAACTCAAAAAGCTGTTGTTGATGGTTGGCTTTACACTGGAGATGGCGGCTACATGGATGAGCAGGGCTATATCTTCGTGGTTGATCGAGTGAAGGATATGATTATCTCAGGGGGAGAGAATATTTATTCTGCAGAAGTGGAGACAATTATTTCGCAACATCCGGCTGTCGCCCAGTGTGCGGTGATCGGTATCCCCTCTAATGACTGGGGTGAGACAGTTCATGCCGTGATCGTGCTTGCTCTAGGAGAAAAAAACTCAGATAGTCTGACCACCGAACAGCTGCGTGACTTCTGTAAAGAATATATTGCCAGTTACAAATGCCCTAAATCTATGGCATTTATTGATTCTCTACCTATTTCTGGAGCGGGGAAAATACTCAAAAACGAATTACGCAAACCTTATTGGAAAAGTCGTGAGGCACAGGTGTCTTAACAATACCGACTAAGCAGGTCAGCAATCTTAACTGATTACCAGCTTAGTTGGAAAGCTATACCCAAACTACCTCAAGATACAACAGTCTCATCTTGTAGTCGCTTGGGTATATATTCGTGAAATAACTCCAAATAGGATATATCTAATGAAAGAGATAACTAGTGTAGTTCATCTTGAACGTTATTCAGATGGCGTTGCCACACTATCTATGATGAAGGAAAAAACGCTTAACGCTCTTGACGAGACGTTATTAGTCGAATTGCTAGAGAAGCTTAAAGAAGCAGACGCTGACGATGATATTAAAGTCGTAATTCTCACCGGAAGTGGCCGCGGGTTTTGCTCTGGGGTCGATCTTACAGGTGGCATATTGCAAGAAAATGCAGATAAACTGGATGACTGGATCAGACAATTCGCCAACCCGGTTGTAGAATGTATACGATCCATGTCTACAGTGGTGATTGCGGCGGTTAACGGAGTCGCCGTAGGAGCAGGGGTTAGTCTTGCACTTGCCTGCGATATTGTCATGTCTGCAGCATCCGCTCGCTATTTTCTAAGCTTTGCCAAAGTCGGAATGGCTATGGACATGGGGATATCGTGGATTCTGACCCGAAGGATCGGCCCTATGCGTACCGCAGCCTTGACTATGTCTGCTGAGTTTTTAGATGCGGAAGAGGCGTTGCAGTGGGGGCTATGTTATGAGGTCGTGGATGATGTTGAACTGATGTCGCGAAGCTGTGAATTTGCCAGTCGAATTGCCAGTAAGTCCGCTCCTGCTTTGAGGGCACTGAAGTCCCAGATAAATTTCGCTGATGCTGCGACCCTGTCAGAGTCGCTGGGCTATGAAGCCGAGGTTCAGGGAATGCTAGTGCAAACTGATCAAGCGCAACAACTCATCAAAGAATTTTCAGAGCGATAATTTACATAAAGGAAAATGAAGCTTGTTTATGACGTTATGTCATTACTTGCTAAAATCCTTTATTTGTTTGGAAAGTCAGAATACGCCTCACACATGATCGAGCACCTTGCTCAATTCCCAACTTACCAAACTACGTTTAACTACGTAATCGCGGTATCAGCTGTTTTGGGTATATATGTAGCGTTTGTTTGGGAATTACATCAGGATTTTTTTGGAGTAGTGCTGATGGGTAAAGGTTCTTAGAAAAAGTTCAAACGTCATGTCTTTCTGACTCGAATATTGTGTTTTTTATTTCGATAGGCCAACTTGAATGACATTGATCTATGCCGCGTAAAGGTCAAATTATTGAGAGGAATTACAGTAAATTAATACGCCTATTAATGAACAGCATTTAGCTGTTGGTCATTATTTTATCGACACATCAGAAATAACAATATCTGTTTTTGAATGGGGTTCCGAATACAAGTCCCTCCTACCTACACTTGTGCTGATACATGCGACTGGCTTTCATGCCCGTTGCTGGGATCAAGTCGTAAAGTATCTGGGCAAGCGCCATATATTAGCGATTGATTTACGAGGGCATGGTCAAAGCGATAATACCCCCATTGTGGATTGGAGAGCATTTGGTCAGGATGTTGACGAAGTACTCACTAGACTGGACATTGAGAATGCGGTCGGCATTGGCCACTCGATGGGTGGCTTCACAGCATGCTATTCAGCTTATCTTAATCAGGATCTATTTTCTCAGATTATATTAATAGACCCTGCTATTATGTCACCTGATTCCTATAGACGTGATAATAACCCAATAGCTGTAGCAGCAGGCGAACAACATCCAGTAGGAAAAAGACGTAATACTTTTTCCTCTGTTGAAGAGATGTTCACTCTGTACAAAAAACGGCCACCATTCAATACCTTCGATCAGGGGGTATTATCAGATTACTGCAAGTATGGACTGACTAAATCGGAAGGTGAACACAAATTTCAGTTGGCCAGCCCTCCAGCTTTTGAAGCTTCTGTTTATCAAAAGGCTGCGTTTTTTAAGGATATATATAAGATTGTTGAATCAATATCACTACCCATTACAATCATAAGAGCCATGGAACCAGAGAGTTTGGAAGATCAACGTAGCTTTATGCACTCACCGACCTGGCCCGATCTGGCAGCAAAACTACCTTCCGGTAAAGATATTCATTTACCAGATGCTAGCCACTTAGTACCTATGCAAAATCCGAAACGTATAGCGGATTTAATCCTTAGTGAAATAAAATACCTAGGGGACTTAGACAATACAGAAAACGTAGCGCCGGAAGCGATAAATTAATTTTTGTCGCAAGATAAAATGCAGAGTATCTTCGACGTATCCCTGTCCTAGATCATATCCCCGCGAAACTTGAAGATGCTCATATCAGGAAACCTGAGCGAATCATAATCAAGTGGAACGGGTACATATAGGAGTTTTCTGGATCGTACTGATAATAGGCCAACCATAGAGAGCTTTTTATATGCACTTCACCATAAACTTGGCCGAACGGCAGACAAATATCTTTTAGTCCACCACATGGACCATTCGACTTGGCCACATTCACTAGCTTCGCTTGAATTTCCTCTGCTACCTGAGGGATGAGTAACTCAGGAGGACCCTGGTCTATATGGATCTGATTGTCAGGGATCGTGTGCTTTGTTAGCATTTTTTTACAAACCGCGCGATATTTTGCTTCCAATAACTTTGGAACTTGGTCTTTACCTGAACCACTTTGCATTAGTGAGGGATAGGTACTAACTAGGTGGCGTTGACCATTACCTACTTTAGCAAGAAAAAGGCCTACTTTAAGGACGCGCGCATTGAGTTCCTGAAGTTTACTGGCTTTTGGGCTAGCATTTACACACAATAATAACGGACTACCATCTCCTCAATGATTATCAACATGCACCTTGAACACAGGGCAGAGACTGCTGCGTAATAACTTCCAGTCATCGGACAGAAAAACATGGTCTTTATGCTGGTCGAATGAGACTCCCTGACTAACCAGCCAACCCCTTTGTCATACTGAGAACTTACGATGGCGCGGAGTAAGCTGGTTTCCTCGCTGATTTCAACAGCAGCTGATATCCCTTTTTTTGTGGCGCAACTCAGTTTTTTATTAAGCTGCGCCAGCAACTTAGGAATACCGTGTTTTTTCTAACTAACACGGTAATGGTACTCCCCAGCTGCTTGGCGAGATGAATCCCATTGTTCAGAGCCACTTGTTCCTCTTTTTGGATTGATAACAACTAGTATGTGTCTATTAAAGTGGATATCTTTATTAATTGGCATGACAATTATCATCCTTTTTTGCGTTTGGAGTTGCGGTGTCTTGAACTAACGCAACTTTAGGGCTTAATGGATCATTAGTTTGTGCTAGCGTCGGACTACGTTTGTATAAAAGGCTAGCTATCGCAGGTAGGAAAACCAGCGCGCCGATCATGTTCCAGACAAACATAAAGGTCAGTAATATGCCCATATCAGCTTGGAATTTGATTGGTGATAACACCCAAGTACCTACACCAACGCCTAACGTTAGGCCAGTAAAGGCCACGGCCTTACCGGTAGTTTTCAGCGTATTGAAATAGGCATCTTTTAAGTTCATGCCAGCGTTGAGGTAAGTTTCAAGTTTGCTGTAGATATAGATACCATAATCCACCCCAATACCTACGCCTAAAGCAATAACAGGCAGAGTAGCTACCTTGACTCCGATACCCAATTTAGCCATTAATGCCTGACATAATAGCGAGGTCAGTGCCAGTGGTAGCAGAATACAGATAACAGTTCGGATGGAACGGAAGGTGATCAGACAGAGAATACCAACGACAGCGTATACCCAGAACAGCATTTGGTACTGTGCCTTTTCGATCACCATATTTGTGGCCGCTTCAATACCGGCATTACCCGCGGCCAGTTTGAACGTCAATGTATCCAGATCCTTGAATTCATCAATAAAGGCCTCTGCTTCAGCGACCACCGCTTTTAATGTTTCCGCTTTATGATCGTTGAGGTAGATAAACACAGGGGTTAGACTGCAGTCTGTATTGTAGCTGCCAGGTGTGGCGGTGACTGAGGCTTGATCCAGTAAAGGTTGATTGCGGTTCAGTGCCAGCCACTTGATGTTTCCCTCGTTATATCCTGTCATCATTTGTTTGGTGTGATTCACAAGCGATCGACCCGATTGAACCCCCGGTAATTGTTGCATTCGCCATTGCAGTTGATCAATGGCATCCAGTGTTTGATAGTCAGAACATTTTTCTTTGGCAGATTGCACCATTATCACAAAAATATCGGTACTGGTGGTGTAGTTCTTTGTGATGAAAGCGTTGTCCAGATTGTAGCGGGAATCAGGTCGAAGTTCGGGTGCACCAGCGTCTAAATCACCAATCTTTAGTCCTTGACTCTGATGTACTCCAAAAGTGGCTATTAACAGAGCAACAACAAGCAGTAACCACGCTTGACGTCGTTGGGTAAAGGTAGAGAGCAGCTGCCAGAACTGGTGTTTGCCATGTTCTTCTGAGTGGAGTTGTTTGTTGACTGATGCTTGACTAATACCTGCATAAGACATCAATATCGATAGCAGGATCAGGTTGGTCAGAATAATGACTGCTACTCCCATACTCGCGGCAATCGCTAGGTCTTGGATCACGGGAATTTCGATGACCATCAAAGTGGCAAAGCCGACACCATCACTTACTAAGGCGATGCTGCCAGGAATATAGAGGGAGCGAAAGGCTCTACGGGCAGCAAGTTCTTTATTAGCTCCAGTAGCACTTTCATGGGCGATCGCATTGATAATCTGTACTCCGTGGCTGATACCGATGGCGAACACGAGAAACGGCACTAGCATGGAATATGGATCTAGGCTATACCCTAATGTTTTCAATAGCCCAAGTTGCCAAATTACCGCGGTTACCGAGCAAAATAGTGGCACGACTGCACTGCGTAGGCAACGAGCGTAGGCATATAACATGACCAGCGTAATCAACAAGGCTACGGCGAAGAAAATGATCACTTGGTTGGCTCCGTCGATCAGGTCGCCAACGACTTTGGCAAAGCCCGTGATATGGATTTTAATTGTCTCACTTTGATACTTATTTCGTACCAAATCTTCTAATTTGTTGGAGAAGGCCTGATAATCAATTGGTTCACCAGTCTCAGGATCCTTTTCCATCAGTGGCACATAAACCACCGCCGACTTAAAGTTATTGGCCACTAGTGCGCCTACTTGGCCAGATTTGAATATATTTAACTTGAGTTTTTCCAGTTCTGAAGGGGAACCATCGTAGGTGTCTGCAATCACGGCATCACCCGCAAGACCCTCTTCAGTTACCTCGTGCCAGCGCACAGATGAAGCCCAAATTGATTGCAGTGCTGTGCGATTAACGCCTGAGATGTAGAATACTTCGTCGTGGACTTGCTTTAGTGTCTCTTGAAATTCTTTAGTGAAAATATCACCTTCAGTGGTTTCCACTGCAATACGGACGGCACTCCCCAAACCTTTGAGATCATCCTTATGCTCCAGATAGTTGGCAATGTAGGGATGGGAGGTGGGGATCATCTTCTCATAGCTGGCCTCTGGGCGGATCTGACTAGCCTGAAAAGCAAAAAACAGCGTTAACAGTGCAAACAATATCAGCCATACAGGACGGTGATTAAAAAATATTCGTTCAATGATAGGTTCGCCAACGCTCGCTGGTTTAAGAAGCGTCTGCTCCAATTGGGTATTAATACTGCTCATAGGCACGCTCTGTTATTTATTTTTTTTCAGTGGGTTATGTTTCAGTGGGATGGATTGTAGGCCACCCAATCCGACAGTTAACAAGCCGGTATCACTATGATTTATCACTGCACTGAGTGGCAGTTTATTAAGGGTCTGGTTGAGATGATACACTTGACCCTTAGGGTTGATCTGGAGTGTAAATCCGCCATTTCCTACCAGCGCTACAGAGCCGTCGGACAAACGGGTGGCGCCAAACAGACTGGCATCTATGCCAGTATCAATGTCTTCCCATGTGCTACCCCGGTTAAAAGAGATGAATACATTGCCGCGCAGACCGTAGGCCACTACCGCATGATCATCTGTACCAACGTCACCAACACCGACAACGCCAAAAAATGTTCCGTCATAAGGACTGTCTAATGAAATCCAACTCTTTCCGTTATCGTCTGAACGGAACAAAGCGCCTGCTTCAGCGGCAATATAAAGGCTATCACCCACAGGGCTAATTGAGTTTAAGTGCAGTATATCCGGGTTGTCGATATGTTTGGTCCAAGGTTGCCAGCTGTCACCACTATCTGTGGTGTGAAGGAATAGTCCATAGGCACCGACAATAAAGCCCTCCTTGTCATTGCGAAACCATACATCCAGAAATGGTCGGCTGGCGCCTTCGGTGACAAAGCTCTCTGCATCTTCAGCGGCGATGGTGAGGCCCTCCAATTGCCCCTCTAAATCGTCAAGCTGTTCTGGGCTTGCTGCTTGCATCGCCGTTTGGTTTTCGGCCAAAAGTAACTGTGCATGTTTAAGCATTAGTTGGTTTGCTTGTTCACCGTCTAGCTGTTTATGCCAGTGAATACCACCATCTGAGGTATGTAACACCACGCCATCGTGGCCAACAACCCAGCCATGTTGTTCATCAACAAAATAACTGGCCGTTAGGGTGACTCGAACAGGTACCTGCATTTGCTTCCAGTTGGTGGCATTGTCTTCGGAGATCAGGATATGACCTCGTTCACCAACAGCAATTAATCGGCTGCCAATCTGATCCACATCCATTAAAAGACTATGTTGGGCCAATGGACTGAGTATTGCTGGCTCTACCAGTGCATCGTTTTGAGCAAAGCCAGGTACTGAAGTAAGTCCTAAGCAAGCAGCGAAAGCCGAAGCAGCGTAATAGCGTCGAAGAAGTTGTAATAATAGCTGTCGACAGATACTAATCATAAGTTATGTTCTCTGGTCATATAAATGGGAACGGTATAGATAATTCTAGATAAATACTGAGTTATCAGTAGTGTGCGAAGCATAAACTGAACTGACCCTATCCATAGGGTCAGTTCAGACTAATCTAACGTCGGCTCATCTTTCTTACTTGAGCTGGGGTATAGAATTTGTCACCTTCACCCTTGTAAATTTTCATTGGTATGCGGTCTACTAAGTTAACTGCATAGTTACCGTTTTGAAGATCAACATGGTAGAACGATCGCATACGTGTCACGGGTACATCGTAGGCGTTCAGCATGTTGGCTAGACCGACACGCCATAATTCTCCACGACCATCGTAGCTATCGGTGACGACCGCCGCCCAGCTATCTTCATCAAGGTAGAACGTACGTTTACCGTAAACGTGGCGCTTACCTTCGGCTAAGGTTGATTCAACCATCCATACTCGGTGTAACTCATAGCGGGCATAGGTGGGGTTTAAATGATGTGGCGTTTGAATATCGTCCGCCTTGCCATTTTTGGTTTCGAAAGCGGCAATAAGGCCGTTATTGTTGTAGGGAATATACATCTCCTTCTTACCGACCAGCTTCCAGTCATAACGCTCTGGCGAGCCATTGAACATGAACACTTCGTCGTAAACGCTTTGTCCCGCGAACTGAGCATTGGGAGTATCCATACCTATGGTAGGAGCTCGGCGCACTCGGCGTTGGCCTGGAATGTACTGCCATGCCTGTCGCGGCGTCTCTGATGCATTAACCGCATCATGGAACATGATCACCTCACCTTTACGCCTAACCGGTGTATCGTATTGGACTAACAGTTGCATAATGTTACCGTTATAGCTGCTGACATCCTTGGTGGAATCGAAGTAGGGATAAGTATCCCAAACGATGCCGCCACCTTTAGTTTTTTCACCGTTGGGATAAACCGTGTCGCTACGAAAATCATAGTAATCACCTTGGCCAACCCAGCGCAGGAGGTGGTTCCAAATTGCCTCGTGTCCATTTTTAGGCATTGGGAAGGGGTAACCTCCGAAAGCGTTAACCACACCGTTTCCGCCCTCTTTTAATTCGGCATTCAAGGCGTTTTTCTTGGTATTGTCGTAGACCCATTTAGGTGCCGCAGCTGTGCGGTGGGTTGGATAGACGGGCATATTGAAGGTTTCGGGATACTTGGCGAATAGCGCCTTTTGGCCATCGCTCAACTTATCGGCATATTGCGAATAGTTGCTAGCATTAATGGTAAACAGCGGTTTCTCATCGGCAAACGGATCAATACGGGTGGTTCCTTCACCTTGGTATCCCGCAGGTGGTTTGGTCATGCCACCAGTCCACTCAGGGATAGAGCCGTCAGCGTTACCGGCACGTTCAGCACCAACCGGTGTTAATGCCGCAGCCAGCTTAGCCGCTTCCTGTTCGGAAACCTTGGCCAGCACATGTGCTGAATTAAGGGCGAGTAATACGAGTGAAGCTGTAAAAATTATCTTTTTCATCATTTAGTTCCTTAGACTTTAACGTCTTGTCTCTGTTGTTTTTTTGTTAGAAACGATACTTGTAGAACACGGCAACGTAATCACGATCTGCGTTCAAATGTCCAAGTTCCAGTCTGCCTAGATCAGCTAGGACCTCTTCTGGATCGGCCATGAAAGTTACATAGCTAACACCAAAGTTGTGATTGTTGAGATAACTGAAATCAGCGGTGATTGATAGCTGCTCGACCCCCTCATTAAAGGTAAATGCTACCGAAGAAACGCCGTTGAAGTCGTTGCGATAGGTAGTAGTGACCGCTAAATTTAGACCACTGGCAATGTTAAAGTAATCGGCTTTCACGCTCACGGTTGCACCTGCAGCATTACGATCATGGTCCAACGCGGCATGGATATCATTCACGTCTACTCCTACTAACGGAGCAATGGGATCAGCATCGATATCTAACACACGGTTGTAACCAACCTCTCCAACTATCGTGAGGTTATCCGCCAATGCTGTGCCACTGATAAGATGGATCACAGAAACCTGCGCCTGGAAAGTTTCAGCTGTAGTGAAGTAAAAAGCACCAGGAATATTCAATTGTACGGGTTGGCCGTCACGATAGGTGGCTTCGCCACTAACATTGGTATCACCAAAGACGGTACCGAAACTAGCACCGAGCAGGTTGATATCCTCAAAATACTCATGAGTAAGCTGTGGTCCTAAGATCGGGGGTAGCAGTTGAGGAGTAGGAACGAAATCATTGTAAGTTAGGTAATATAGACCGAACTCAGTGTTGTTGAGATCTTCAGCCAGATAGCGTAAGGCGATTCCCCACTGTCCTTTATCAGGTGTATCTTCTACTACAGGTAGCCCTAAAATATCAAACGTATCGCCAACAGAACCCTGGCCTAGCACGTCAACTACATTAAAGTATGAGCCAGGAGCATCAATGCGAAGTTCTTCCCAACCATACTGATAGTAAGCACCTATGGAGAAGGTATCCGTTATATCCATCTCAGCGTATACTTGTCCGATGGGCATAAAAATATCTTTTAATTCTACACCAGGGGCGTTCGCTTTGGTCACATCAAGCGGTCCTTGTGCAGAGGATATACCGCCGAATACATACAGGCTCTCGCCCCAGTTAACTACCTGATCACCAACTCGCAGGCTCAAGCTTCTATCGCCAATATCGAAGTATTGATAAATAAAAGCGTCAAGTAGCTCTACTTCTGATTTATGCAGGTCGATGCCATCCTGCTGAAACGATTTGGCACCTGCACGATTTTTATCGTTGTATATATCGTCGTACCAGCCACGAACACGTAAAAAGACGCCTCCGGAACCGTAGTTCACATCTAGATCAGAACTAAAGGTAATTCGGTTTTGGGTCATATCTCCATCGTCGAAATTTTTATTACCATCATCGGTCAAAAAACCGGGTAGACCACCACCACCGGCAGTGATAATCGTATTATCACGATCTTCCACACGCCATTGGGCATCGTAGGTCAGGCTGGTATCCAGATCGACTGTTATCCCATTATCTAATTGCCAACTTGCAGCATGTACCTGGTTGAGTGCTAGCGGCAGCAATAAGCTGGCGAGTGTGGATGGCTTTATTAGCCTGCTTAACTCTTTCTTTTTGAAGCGTGGTTTAGTGAGTGCTCCATTGTAAATGTTCATAATTATCTCCGCCTTTTATTATATTTTTATTATTTCGTTTGATTGAACGACGAAACTTTTTAGTGCGTTATTATTCCCGTTTAGACTATAAAACTTATTTATATGCCGCTTTCAAATCTGCTCATACATCGACTACATAGACAATTTTATTAACCTGTAATCCTAAAGAGACTTTTGTACGGAATTTATTTCCTTATTCAATACTTAGTAATTGTTTACTCCTGAACACCATATCCATCCTAGAAGATAAATCTGCGTTGCATAGCCAACCAAAGTTGGGGAAATAAAAATGATTAGCTTCGCAATTTCGAGACAAAGTAAATGTTGTTATAAAATTAATTGCTCTTAGGGAACCAACGAAAGTTTGTTGTTTGAAAGCTTTGAATTGGGCAACCTTTTGTCTAAAGAAATTTCTGTCAGAGCTGTTTGCTCAATAGATGTTTTAGTGTTTTTAAAAGGTGAATTCCAATGGCTTATCTTGTTTAAGTATTGGTTAAGGTTGGAGTTTCAATGGACTATTGAAATGGTACCGCTTTTAAAAACGAATAACCCAGTTAGTTAGAAGAGGAAGATTAAAGTGAATGATATCCGTTTTGATGGAAAGGTCGTAATTATAACCGGTGCTGGCGGTGGCTTGGGCCGTGCTTATGCGCTGGAATTTGCCAAGAGAGGCGGCCGTGTTGTCGTTAATGATTTAGGCAGTAGTGGCACAGGTGAGGGCACAAGCGCTTCCGCGGCAGAAAAAGTGGTTAATGAGATCAAAGCACTTGGTGGTGATGCTGTCGCTAACTATGACTCAGTGGAATATGGAGAAAAGATAGTAAAAACAGCCATTGAACACTACGGTCGGGTAGATATTGTGATCAATAATGCCGGTATTTTACGCGATTCCAGTTTTGCCAAAATGCAGGATAAAGACTGGGAACTTATTTATAAGGTTCATGTGGACGGCGCCTATAAAGTAACCCGTGCCGCCTGGCCTTATATGTTGAAACAGGGCTTTGGCCGCATCATATTCACCACCTCGGCAGCAGGTATTTATGGCAACTTTGGCCAAGCGAATTACAGCTCCGCTAAATCTGCATTGATAGGACTGGGTCGTACACTGGCGATTGAAGGTGGACGTAAGAATATACTTTCCAACGTGATCGCGCCTATTGCAGGTTCTAGGATGACGGAAACGATTTGGCCAGAAGAGATATTAAAGGCCACCAGCCCTGATTTTGTTGTACCTCTGGTCGTAAAACTGTGCGCAGAAGATAACACCGAAAACGGCTCTGTGATTGAAGTAGGGGCAAGCTGGTTTGCTAAAATCCGAATAGAGCGTACTGAAGGTTATGCATTTGGCATTGATAACCCGGTAACCGCTGAAGATGTTGCGAGTAAATGGGACATCATTTGTGATTTTGGAAACTCAGGACCTGCAGAAAGTATTATTAGTACTTTTGATGCCGTGGGTAAAATGGTCGGTATCGATCTACTAAACGCTAAAAAATAAACTTAAATTTCTCAATTTTAAATAGGAATACAATAATGTCTACAGCACGTATCGCTGGCGTTGGAATGATTAAGTTCACCAAGCCAGGACAACAAGAACCTTATCGTGTAATGGCTTCTAAGGCCATTAAACTAGCATTGAGTGACGCTGGTATTAACTATAACCTGATACAACAAGCGTATGCTAGTTACATATATGGTGATAGTACCTGTGGCCAACATGCACTTTATGATGTTGGTATGACAGGAATTCCTGTGGTTAATGTCAACAATAACTGCTCATCAGGCTCAACTGCGCTTTATTTGGCACGTCAGGCAGTCGCTTCTGGCACCGTTGAATGTGCTCTGGCTTTTGGTTTCGAGGAAATGCAACCGGGCGCACTAGGCTCAGCTTGGGAAGACCGTGAAGACCCTTTTTCAAGTATGTTAGGTGCACTGGTAAAAGTAGCACCAGAAACACCGCAAGGTCCAGTAGCGCTAAGAATGTTTGGCCAAGCAGGTACGGCTTATATTGATAAGTATGATGCGAATCCAAATATTTTCGCCAAGGTTTCCTCGAAAACCCGTAGCCATGCGATTAAAAACCCGTATTCATTATTTACCACGGCGCTTACCGTACAAGACGTGATGGATTCGCCTTCTATTTTCCCTCCTTATTTAACCCGTTTTATGGCCTGTCCACCTACGTGTGGCGCAGCCGCAGTAGTCGTTTGTAGCGAAGCCTTTGCTAAAAAACATAATGTTAATGCCGATGTTGAAATTATTGGCCAGTCAATGGCAACCGATTTAGCCAATACTTGGGACAATCCAATTGATTTGGTCGGCGCAAAAATGACTGCTAAAGCCGCTAATGATGTGTATGAACAATCAGGTATTAGTCCACTGGATGTTGATGTTGTTGAACTACATGATTGTTTCACCCCAAATGAAGTCATCAGCTATGAAGGGCTAGGTTTATGTCCTGAAGGTGGCGCTGAAAAATTTATTTGTGATGGGGATAATACCCATGGAGGTCAAGTTGTGGTTAATCCATCGGGTGGTTTAATGTCGAAAGGGCACCCTATTGGTGCGACTGGTTTAGCACAATGCACCGAGCTGGTTTGGCATCTTCGTGGTGATGCAGGTGACCGTCAGGTTCAGGGCGCGCGTGTGGCATTACAGCACAACATAGGGCTGGGTGGTGCTGTTGTTGTGACCATGTATCGCAAGGTATAAAAGGGCTTTAGAAACGTTTTATGCTGCGTTATTGATTTTGAGAAGGGATCAACCATTCTCTTCAATCAATGCCTTGCCTAAAGGCGTTTCTAATTCCAGCTGAATCATGCATTTTCAAGTGGAACGGGTATATACCCAATGAATAAGGATTATAAAATGTTAGACCGTAGCAAAGTAGGTCATGAATTTACTTCCTTTAGCACAGATGTTGAAAAAGGACGGCTGAAATTTTTCGCCAAAGCGATTGGTGAAAAAAACTCGCTATATAGCGATGAACTGGTGGCACGTGCTGCTGGTTACAAAAACATTCCTGCACCACCAACGTTTCCTTTCGTGCTGGATTTGGAGGGACCTGAATTTTGGCCTGTGCTGGATTTATTGAATATGGATATTGGTCGGGTTCTGCACGGCTCTCAGGAATTTGAATACCTAGGCATGATTTATGCGGGCGATACCATCACAGTAACCTCGATACTGAAAGATATGTTTGATAAAAAGGCTGGCGCCCTTGAGTTTATTGTGATGGAAAGCTCGTATACAAATCAACATGGTGAGCTGGTTTCTAAGGCTGTTAATACGTTAGTTTACCGTACCCCTTAAGTGAGAGGAATGTGAAAATGTCTGATATTAAAATAGGGACTAAAATCCCATCATTGAATTTACCGCCGATCTCTCGTGTTACGCTAGCACTTTATGCGGGTGCTTCGGGAGATCATAACCCAATACATATAGACAGTGACTTTGCCAAGAAAGCGGGTATGCCAGATGTGTTCGCGCACGGCATGTTATCTATGGCTTATTTGGGACGTATGCTTACCGACTGGAAGCCTCAGTCACAGCTGCGCAAGTTCAGCAATCGTTTTGCGTCGATGACACAACTACAAGATGTGATTACCTGTAGTGGTAAGGTAGTTGAAATATTCGAAGAAAAGGGCGAGAGACGTGCCCGACTAGAAATTGTTGCAGCCAAGCGTGATGGTACTCAAACCTTAGTGGGCGAAGCGATAATTGCCTTGTAAGATAAAATGGCTGCCTTGTAAAAGAAACTGAAAGGGTTGTATCGCCGTTACACTACAGCGTTTTTTATTTGGTTTTTCACTCGTAACAAAACGGTTCTTAATCAAAACCAACGAAAGTTTGTTGTTTCAGTTTTTATGGTTGGGCATAGTTTTATTGTGAACGGTCGCTGTTAGGATGAACACTGATTTGCATAACCCCTAAAAGGGAGAAAGCAAAAAAGGTGACCTGATGATAGCCGCCCCCCTCAATAAACGCTCAAGCCATTTTGAGTCAAACTATAGGTGTGATAACAATGACTAATGATGATATAAGACATGAAGCGACAGCCGCAATTGCCCGGGGATCTTCAGACCCCTTAACTTTTGAACAAGTCACGTTGCAATCACCCAGAGCAGATGAAGTACTGATTAAAATTGTTGCTTCTGGGATATGCCATACGGATCTGGTTTGCCTTCATCAAGAATTACCTGTGCCACTTCCTATAGTGCTAGGACACGAAGGCGCAGGGATTGTTGTTGAGATAGGCAGCGCAGTGCAAGATCTAGTACCGGGTGACCATGTTGTTTTATCGTTTAATTCTTGCGGTCAATGTCCTTCTTGCGATAGCAAATTGCCTTCCTACTGTTACCATTTCATGGCGAATAACTTCAGCGGAAGTCGTAGCGATGGTACCGGCACCATGGAACAAAATGGTGCCGCGGTGAACGCTAATTTCTTCGGCCAATCCTCTTTTGCAACAATGGCCATTGCCAACGTTAGAAATACGGTGAAAGTTAGCAAAGAGCTGCCGCTCGAAATGCTTGCTCCATTGGGCTGTGGCATACAGACCGGTGCAGGGACTGTTTTGAACTCGTTGCCAGTGACCGAAAAGCATTCGCTTGCTATATTCGGCGGAGGGGCTGTTGGTCTCAGTGCACTGATGGCTGCCAAGTTAATAGGTGCAGCTCCTCTTGTTGTAGTCGAGCCTTTAGCAGACAGAAGAGCTTTGGCGCTAGAGCTTGGAGCCGATCATGTCATTGACCCATTTGCTGTGGAAAATGTTGTCGAAGAGATAAAAAAATTAGTCGGTGGAGTTGACTTTAGCCTAGAAATGACAGGCATTCCAGCAGTCGCCAAACAATGTATTGATGTCCTTAAGCCATTAGGAACTTGTGCACTCGTTGGTGCAGCACCCGCCGATGCTGAAATAAGCATTAATATCATGGAAATGCTCGTTACCGGAAGAAAGATCGTTGGCATAGTAGAAGGAGACGCTGAACCGAGAACGTTTATTCCTCAGCTCATTAAATATTATGAAGAAGGGCGTTTCCCTTTTGACCGCCTCATTGACTTCTTCCCTTTCGAATCGCTAAACGAAGCGATCAAAGCGCAGGAGAGCGGACAAAGTATCAAACCTGTCGTTCGTATGGTGTAGTCGCAGCAAGCATCAGCGTTGTGATATTTGTCATTGTTAATTTACATTCTACTTTTTAGTTACTGATTTTTATATTGGTTACCCCTTTAGGGCTGTTTTAATCGACAGCCCTTTTTTTGCCCATAGCTAAATTGCTGAGAGCTCAATAATGGTTTGTCTTTAGCTAAAACCAACGAAAGTTTGTTGTTTGATTTCCTATAGTTGAACATAATTTTTAATGAACAGTCGCTGGGAGTATCGCAGGGGGCTGTGAATTATTCAGTACATGATTTTAATTACTGAATAAGCGAAAAACGCAACTGATTTAAAATCCAGGCTTTAAATAAATTATGAACGTTATTCCAGTGTACTGTTGCAGAGGTGAAATATGAGTTACAAAATTTTAGAGTGTTTAGTCTGTGGATTTATCTACGATGAGGGTAAAGGTAATCCAAAAGAAGGAATCCCTGCAGGAACCCGTTGGCAAGATGTGCCTGATGATTGGAAATGTCCAGATTGTGGTGTAGGAAAGGAAGATTTTGAAATGGTGGCTATAAGCCGCATTGCTGTTGCCGTAAAAGAAAAGGTTGCTGAGGTTGCGATTGAATCAGCACCAGCCATAGCGGCTGTGTCGGCAGTTCCTAAAATTGACTGGAATCGTAGACCCGTTGTTATTATTGGTACTGGATTAGCGGGTTACCATTTGGCGCGTGAGTTCAGAAAACAAGACAGAGAAACACCGCTGATAATGCTAACTGCTGATGATGGTCGTTTCTATTCTAAACCCATGATCTCGACAGCTTTTGCTAAAGCCAAACAACCTGATCAACTTGCCAATGCTACGGCGGCTGATATGGCTGAGGAGTTACAGGCAGATATACGAATATTTAGTAAAGTGACAGAAATCGATGCTGATTTACAGATCTTAAAGGTAGGCGAAGACACTATTGAGTATGGAAAGCTTGTATTAGCTTCCGGTGCTAAATGTACTGAAGCGCCACTGACAGGAGATGGCTTGAGCCGAGTTTACAGTGTGAATAATTTATTAGATTACACTCGATTCCGTACCTCATTGGTTGGCAAGAAAAAGATATTAATTATTGGGGCAGGCTTAATTGGTTCGGAGTACGCCAATGATATGATCCAGTCTGGCTTCATGATTGAGGTTGTTGAGCCTATGCCTAGCGTACTCGGGACGTTATTGCCGGAACAGGCCTCACTTGCGGTTCAGGAAAGCCTTGAACAGGCAGGAGTACAATATCACTTTGGTACTGTGGTTGAGAAGGTGGATAAGTCTGGAAATGGCATTAAGGCGACGTTGGCTAATGGTACTGTTATTGAAGCAGATGCAGTGTTATCCGCTATTGGCGTTCGCCCTGACTTAACACTAGCTAATCTTACCAAATTGGATACTAATCGAGGTATCCTAACCGATCGTTCATTGCAAACCAGTGCTCAAAACATCTATGCGCTAGGCGATTGTGCCGAGGTAGATGGCAACTTGTTGTTTTATGTTGCACCGTTAATTGAAAGTGCCAGAGTGTTGGGTAAGGTGCTCAATGATCAGCAAGCTGAAGTACATTATGGTGTGATGCCTGTGATGATAAAAACGACCCTGTGCCCGGTGGTGGTATCGCCGCCACCGAGGGATGCAGAAGGGGAGTGGCATGTAACAGTTGACAGTTGTAATGTACTCGCAAGATTTATTACATCAGAAGGCAAGTTGCTTGGATTTGCGTTGACGGGTGATGCGACAAAAGAAAAGGATGCATTAAGTGCTGAGACACGACCACTAATGGTCTCTGTTTAATTTTATGCAGTCAAAATAATGGGTTGTGGTTTCTATTAGTCAAAAAAAGACTTAGAGAAGCTGCAACCTTTATTAGTTTGAAATAAGTGATTTTAGCTACCTGATACCTACGTTATTGATCAAATAGGTTGTTATACCAATTGCATTTAATAACTACCCACTTTTACTAGTTGAATTCTTTTAGCACAACAAGAGCAGATACTTAATGTAATTGATATTAGACTATAGGTAGTCAAACGAAGCGAAAGTGAAGAGACCTTGAACTGTAAGTAACTTTTACATTATAGTCTTAGATAAGTTTTCAAAAATAATGAATTATTGTCGATGTTAAATCAAGAAGAAAAACAAAACTCGCTGCATCAGACCACAGTTATACGCGGAAAACTCCTTAAACCTAAGGTATCTGAAAACCTTATTAATCGAGAGCTTGTTAACACTTTTACCGATAAAATTATGAAAGGCATAAGAGCAGCTCTAGTAGTAGCACCTGCTGGTTATGGCAAGTCTATACTACTAGCCCAGAGCTCAGATGTTTTAACAGATAAAGGTTATAACTGTAATTGGCTAAGCATTGATAATAAAGACAACGATCCTCTGAGGTTTCTATCCCTTTTAATCGCTTCGGTAGGCACACAAGATTCGTTTGAACGTCACTCTAATGCGAGTTACTTTGGTGCGGAACGTAAGATGGCGATCGATTATATTATCTCAGAGGTTGCTAATGATTTGGAAAATAATCCGTGTCGGTACGCATTTTTCCTCGATGACTATCATACAATCAGCAACCCGGAAGTTCATAGTATTCTGGAACGGTTAATCAATTATTCTCCACAGCAGACGGTCTTTGTTATTTCAAGTCGCAATGAACCTGGGTTGGCTCTTAATACGTTAAAAGTTCGCGAGGAGGTATTTCAGTTAACAAGGAATGATTTGGCCTTTGCGCTGGATGAGACCGAGAAGTTTCTTAATGCCTCCAAACAACTGGGACTTAACAGTAAGCTTGTATCCGCGCTTGCTAACCGAACTGAAGGTTGGGTGGCTGGGCTGCAATTAGCCTCTTTGGCATTGGTTGGAAGTTCTAATTATGAAAAATTTATTAATGAATTTACCGGCACTGATCGCGACGTCATGGACTATCTTGGTGAGGTAATTCTCGCTAGGCAAAGTGACGAAGTTAGGCGATTTTTACTGTGGTCATCAGTGCTTGAACGTATGAGTGCTGATCTGGTTAATTATGTACTTAACATAGACTCAGCCCAAATTATGCTTGAGCAGCTAGAGGATAAGAGCCTATTTATTATTCCACTTGATAGAAACCGTATCAGGTATCGTTATCATCATCTTTTTGGTGATTTTCTAAGGAATGTTTTAAATAAAGAATACCCAGGTAAAAGAGAAAAAATTTGTCGTCGGGCTTATACATGGTATGAAGAGCATGGTAATAATCATGAGGCGATAAACTATGCATTAATCGCCCAAGATTACAGCCAGGCTCTAGATCTGATTGCCCGTATCTCCAAAAAACTCTTACTCGAATCGGGTGAAAACTGGACGTTACTTAACTGGATACAACAGTTGCCTGATGGTTATGCATTGAACAGACCGGTAATCAGCGTGGCTTATTGCTGGTCGCTGGTTTTTTCTCGGCAATATCCTCAAGCCCGAGAACAAATGGCTTTGCTAGAGCGCCACTGTGAGCATAATGCGAACAAACTCAAACAGGTGGAGCTTGATCAACTGCGTAATACCATCAAATTAATTCTATGTCTTATTGAAGCCGCCAGTGATAACTCTGTGTATGCCAGCTCTTTGCTCAAAGAGTGGGTTGTAGAAAATCCTGCGGGTAAATTTCAGGACTTGCTCACCGCCGCTGTACTGCAGGCCTATAATTCATTGTCTACATTTGAGTTAGACTTGGGTGAAGTTGCGGCTAACAAAGCCATATCGGTTGGCGCGCAGAGTTCTATTGGTTATCTGGAGGCTTGGGCACATGCGGTTGCGGGTTTAATAAAAGTACAGCGGGCCAATCTGAACGGTGCAGTAAAACATTATATTAAGGGAATGAACTGTAATAACGAAAACGCCAATGAGTTCTCGTATATGGGGTCATTAAACGCCGTATTGCTTGCCGAGGTTTATTACGAACAAAATGAAGTAGCCAAGGCAGAAAAACTACTGGAAAATCGCTTTGAGTATATTGATAGCGAGGCTGTGGTGGAAGTAGCTTTTGCCGGTTACCGAGTGATGGCAAATATACAGTTATTGAAGTCTGGCCTTGATGAGGCCTTGGATGTTATTCATTTAGGCCAAGAGTCTGCCGATCGCATACGACTACCGAGACTTAAGGCAATGCTAGCAGCGGAGGAGATTCGCCACTTGCTACAATTCGGCAAGCGTAAAGAAGCACAAATAGTTGCCAAAGACCTTGGGTTCGATGAATCGAGAGCGCCATCATTAGATCAGGATTCTCGACAGGTTTTTCAGGAAATACAAGAGCTAGTTCGGGTAGAACTTAATATGCATAGCAACTTGCCGAAAAAGGCATTGGTTATTTTAAATACACAAATTTTACAGCGTGAAGAGACTGGGCGGCATCTTCGTTTAATGGAACTGTTGTTGCTACGTAGTAGGGCATTACATGCGCTTAAACTGACAGATGACGCGGTGGCTGATGTATCTCGGGCATTGGAACTTGCCGCGCAAGGTGGTTTTTACCGATTATTTCTTGATGCTGGTGGTGAAGTTCACCAGCTATTGCGACTTGTAATGAAAGGAGATACCAATAAGCAGAAGAAAAGTACGCTTATGTTTCTAGGTAAAATTAATGAATTATTACTTGCTGAACATGAAAAACAACAAAGTAAAAGTAAACATGACATGAAGCCTGATACTCTGCTTGAGCCAATGACCAAGCGAGAAAGACAGATGTTGGACTTTATTAAAACCGGAGAAACTAATAAGGATATTGCTGACAAGTTGTTTATTTCAGAACAGACTGTCAAATGGCATTTACATCAACTCTATAAAAAATTGGGTGTAAAAAATAGAACCAGTGCTATTGCCAAAGCTAGCGCTCTCTCGTTGATATAATTGATAACTAATTTTTAAGCCTTTAACGTATAAGTCTGACCTAGATTGGGAGTTCGCGACAGTCAAGCGACGCCAGTACTTATAGATATGTTGTCGAGTACAGATTATATCATTGCAGACAGAGGCTATGTTCGTGAAGCACTAAGAGAGCAATCACGCGATAAAATGCTATCCCTGTTATCCCAAGGAAGAAAAACTACAAAGTAGGTAATGATGATATCGATTGGTGTTTACACAAACACCAATATTGAGTTGAAAATTTATTTGCTTGGCTCAAGCAATACCCAAGCATAGCGACAAGATATGATAAATTAAAAAGAAACTATGTGAATGGTAGAATTATGGTAAGCGTATGGGGAATGGCGTCTAGCCTTGCTTGATATTCCAAGGCAGCAGGTGATCTAGGCTCTCTGGCTTTTTAGCCAGTTCATTTAAACAGGTTTGAAAATAGTTATCGACCAACAATCCATTGGCTTTGGCCGTTTCAACAAAGCTATAAAGCATGGCGCTCGCCCTAGCACCGCGTCCGGTGTTTGAGAACAGCCAATTTTACGACCAATTACAAACGGCTTTACTGCTCGCTCAGCACGATTATTATCGATATTGATACGCCCATCTTTAAGGTAGGTTTCGAGTTTGTGGGTTTGGTTATGCCAATAGGTTAACGCTTCGGCTAGTTTACTTTTCGGCGGGATTTTTTCTTTATTGTTCGTTACCCACAAATTTATTTTATCGAGTATTGGTTTTGACTTTTCTTGCCGTACTTGGTGTTTTTCACCCCAGCCTTTTGTTTTTATCGCCGCCTCAATACCATAGAGCTTACCGATTAAATTTAATATCACATCCGCTTTACCTGTTTTATTTTTACCTTGCACGGTTTTCGCATCAATGAATTTACGACGCGCATGCGCCATACAGCCTGCTAATATTGCCTTTGTTTTTCCGTACGCAGCATAACCATCAACTTGTAAGTAATTGCTATAACCTTCAAGAAACGTTATTGGGCATTGCGCTGCTCGGCTGTTGTGATAATCATACAAGACGATGTTCGTTGTCTTATTGTTGTTCAACTTATCCTCTCCACAACAATACACCCACATATAACTAGTGCTTTTTTCTTCTCGAATAACCTTCAACGGCGTTTCATCTGCATGGATCACCCTTTGTGCAAGCAACTCGCTTTTTAATACGTTATACAGTGGTATCAGTAACTCACTGCAACGCATTAACCAATCTGACATCGTTTGACGACTTAACATTATGCCATAGTCCTTAAACATACTTTCTTGTCGATAAAGCGGTAAACCATATTGGTATTTGGCCGTGATAAGTTGGCTGAGTAAACTGGCCGTAGCAATGCCTTTTGGGATAGGCGTTGAAGGCATTGGTGCGGTTTTAATGTGATTCGCTGTACCTGTTTTCTCACATTGTTTACAAGCATATTTGGGGCGAACGGTTTCAATAACCTTAATGTGTGCGGGGTCGAACTCAAGCTTTTCGCTACGTGCTTCACCGATTTTATGTAAGCGGCTTTGACAGCAATCACAGACTTGCTCATCAATAGGTAAATCTATTGTCACGACTTTACGTGGTAAGTCTTTAGGAAGAGGCTTTCGTTTCGGCTTGTTTTTAATGATGTGTGTTTGCTTGCTATCAACCTCTGCTAAGAGCATTTTATCTGCTTCATCCAAGGTTTCTTCCGCTTCATTGAAGATTTCACCACCGCCAGGGCTTTGCTCTGAGCTTTTGCCAAACTGTTTACGCTTGGCTATTTCATAGCGCTCAATAAACTGATTAATTTGAATGGCCTGCTCAGTGATGGTTTTATCTTTTTCTACTAACGCTTTATCTTTTTCTGTCATAGCCTGCTGCAACTCAAGTAACATTTCCTTGAGTTTTTCTGGGTCGTTGGGCAATGAGTTGGCATCAATCTTCATGCCCACAGTTTAGCAACTTTTTTATCTGTGCTCTGCTTTGTACGTCAAATAATATAAGGGTTTGTGGACACGATCGTTGACTGTCAATGTGATCGCATTAGGCCAACATTAGATCGTCGATTCATAGTGTAATGGCTCGTGACCGACCACATCATAACCTGAGAGTAACCAAGTCAACTGCTGCTCAGTTAATTCAAACGCTTGGCTTGATACTTTACTCGGCCATTTGAATTTCTGTTTTTCCAGCCGCTTATACCACAGCGCAAAACCTGTTTTATCCCAATAGAGAATTTTGAGTTTGTCTTTAGCTTTATTACAAAAAACAAACAACGTACCAGTGTAAGCATCGTATTCAAGCTCGTCCTCGACGATACCCACTAAACCATTTATTGATTTGCGAAAATCGACCACATCTCGGTGTAAAAAGACTTCGGGTACTTCTAGAAACATCTTCATTAAGCCAACGCTCGTAATACTTGGCCTAAGTAGGTTGCACTAGTATTTGAAGGGAGCCTTAATGTTGCTTTACCGAACGTCAGTTCAATCGGGTGTTGCTCTGCTATCAACTCAACTTGTTGGGTGACTTTGGTACGAACAAAACTACTTGATGTGATACCCAACTTTTTACGAAACACATAAAAACTGGAAGTTGCTAATTGATGCTCACGGCAATAATCAATGATGGTTTGACCGCTAGTTTGTTGTTCATTAAGAATAGTTCGCCATTGCTCCTGGCTTCGAGTGGTTTCATAAGTTACTCCAAATAATTGTTTGAAGTAACTTAACTTGATCGCGACTTATTGTTTAGATGCACTTTGCCAGACGCTTACGAATTATGAGCTTGAAAGGTCACAGGTGCTAGTCAATGCGATCAAAATTTTAAACATCCAATGAATAATGTATTAAAAAACTATGCAAATTAAAACGCCACTAAAAAGTAGCGTTTTAATAATAATCATCCATTTACTGTGTTTTTTAAGCTAGAATAAACTGCTTCCAACAATGAAAGAGTGAAGCTTAACAACAATAAAATTTCAAATTAAGCTTCTACTTGTAAAATCACCGTATTAGCTTTTTTAGTGTACTCTTCCATTTTATCAAAGTTCAAGTAACGATAAGTATCAGCAGCAGTAACATCTATTTGAGACGCGTACTCCTTATACTCAGCAGGACTTGGTAGCTTACCTAATATAGCACCAACACCGGCAAGTTCTGCAGACGTTAAGTAAACGTTTGCGCCATTACCTAAACGGTTAGGGAAGTTACGTGTTGAGGTAGACAATACTGTCGTATTATCGCCTACACGTGCTTGGTTACCCATACACAATGAACAACCAGGCGTTTCTACTCGTGCACCAGCTTTACCAAAAATATTGAAATAACCTTCCGCTTTAAGTTGGGCACTGTCCATTTTAGTCGGTGGTGTAACCCACATACGTGTTGGCAATGAACCCCCACTCTTATTAAGGAAAGTTTCAATCAATTTACCCGCAGCACGGAAATGACCAATGTTAGTCATACATGAGCCAATGAATACTTCATCAATTTTAACCCCTGCAACTTCGGATAATAATCTTGCATCATCTGGATCATTAGGACAACAAACAATTGGCTCTTTAATATCAGCTAAATTAATTTCAATAATATGCGCATATTCAGCATCTGCATCAGCTGTCATTAATGAAGGATTAGCTAACCATGCTTCCATACCTTTAATACGACGAGTAATAGTACGAACATCAGCGTAACCTTCACTGATCATCCATTTAAGCATGACAATGTTAGACGTTAAGTATTCAGCAACGGCATCTTCTTCAAGTTTGATTGAACAACCTGCAGCAGAACGCTCAGCAGACGCATCAGATAATTCAAAAGCTTGCTCAACAGATAAACCTTTAAGGCCTTCAATTTCTAATACACGCCCTGAAAACTCATTCACTTTACCTGCTTTTTCAACCGTTAATAAACCGTTTTTTATACCATAGTAAGGGATTGCATGCACTAGATCACGTAAGGTGATACCGGGTTGCATTTCACCCTTAAAGCGAACCAATACTGATTCAGGCATATCAAGTGGCATAACCCCCGTTGCGGCTGCAAAAGCCACTAAACCAGAGCCCGCAGGGAAAGATATACCTAATGGGAAACGTGTATGAGAATCACCACCCGTGCCTACCGTATCGGGTAATAACATTCGGTTTAACCAAGAATGAATCACACCATCACCTGGGCGAAGTGATACACCGCCACGATTCATCATAAAATCAGGTAATGTATGATGGGTAATAACATCAACAGGCTTAGGATAAGCTGAGGTATGACAGAAAGACTGCATGGTTAAATCAGCAGAGAAACCTAAACAGGCTAAATCTTTAAGCTCATCACGTGTCATCGGCCCCGTAGTATCTTGCGAGCCTACCGTCGTCATTTTAGGTTCACAATATTGACCGGGGCGAACGCCATCAACATCACATGCTTTACCTACCATTTTCTGTGCAAGAGTAAACCCTTTAGAAGAGGCGGCAGGATCAACAGGTGTTGCAAATAAATCAGTCGTTTCTAAACCTAATGCTTCACGAGCTCGACCGGTTAAACCACGGCCAATAATAAGCGGAATACGTCCACCAGCTTGAACTTCGTCAAATAATACCGGGCTAAGTTTAAATGTTGAAATCACCTCACCAGCAGCATTTTTAACAACACCGTCGTAGGGATAAATGTCAATGACATCACCCATGTGCATTGCTTGCACGTCTAATTCAATGGGTAAAGCACCTGAATCTTCCATCGTGTTATAGAAGATAGGCGCAATTTTCCCGCCTAAACAGACACCGCCACCACGTTTGTTAGGGATACAAGGAATATCATCGCCCATATACCATAACACAGAGTTAGCCGCTGATTTACGAGAAGAGCCTGTACCAACAACATCACCAACATAGGCTAATGGAATGCCCTCTTTTAGCAGCGCTTCAATTTGCTTGATTGGACCAATATGGCCATCTTTTTCAGGGTTAATACCTTCACGAGCAATTTTAAGCATTGCTTTAGCATGTAATGGAACATCAGGACGAGACCAAGCGTCTGGAGCGGGTGATAAATCATCCGTGTTCGTTTCACCAGTCACTTTAAAGACTTTAACGGTGATTTTTTTCGCGACTTTTTCTTTTGATGTAAACCATTCTGCGTCAGCCCACGCTTGCATAACCTGTTTAGCTGCAGCGTTACCTGCTTCAGCTTTTTCTTGTACATCATGGAAGGCGTCAAACATAAGTAAAGTATGTGATAAGCCTTTAGCCGCCGTTGCTGATAATGCATCGTCGTCTAACAGATCAATCATTGGTTGAATGTTATAACCGCCCAACATGGTGCCTAATAATTGCGTGGCTTTTTCAGGCGTTAAGATAGATGAAGTCGTTTCACCCTTAGTAACGGCTGCTAAAAATCCCGCTTTAATGTAAGCGGCCTCATCAACACCGGCGGGTACACGATTTGTTAATAAATCAATTAAAAAATCTCCTTCACCTATTGGTGGGTTTTTAACTAATTCAACTAATGCTGCTGTTTGTTCAGCGTCTAAAGCTTTAGGCACAAGACCTTCAGCTGCACGTTCTATTACGTGGTTACGATATTTTTGAAGCACGACATTCACCTTTTATGATTGGACTCGATTATTTGGTTATCAAGATTAGTCTCTGAGATTAAAATTATCGATACCTTGCTACTATTTGTATTTAAGTCTAAGCGTGGCAGGGATATTTATATTAAGTTATTTAGTTTTTACCAATATTATTTTGTGTTTTAAAACGTTACAATTCCATCTTTCTTAAGAGCATTTATTTTGCTGTTGTTAAAGCCAAGTTGGGTGAGTATTTGCTTGCCATCGGCACCAACCTCACCGCCCACTTGTTGATACTGTGTTTGGTACATTGAAAACTTAATGGGACAGCCTAGTTGCTTTTGCATGCCTGATTGCGGGTGTGGCACATCGACAATCATACCTCGGGCGACTATCTGTGGATGCTCGCTGGCTTCTTTTAGGTTAAGTACTGGCTCGACGCATAAATCATGCTTGATAAATATTGCCTGCCATTGAGCATAAGTTTTTTGTTTAAAAGCGTGAATAAAACTGTCTTTAATGTGTTGTTGAACTGAGGTTTTGTTAGTGATTGGAAGCAGGTGCTCTAAACCGAGGAGTTGGCACAGACCACTAAAAAATTTAGGCTCTAAGCTACCTATGGATAGGTAACGAGCATCGCTAGTCTGGTAATAATCATAAAAAGTACCACCATTAAACGGATGTGATTCAGCCTTTGGTACATCATTACCAGCGAGTGTTCCTGCAGCGCTCATTGCATTTAAGGCAAAGGCACAATCGGTCATGCTGATATCAATCATTTGACCTTCTCCCGTGCGTTGACGGTGATGTAGAGCTGTTAATATACCAATAACCCCATGAAGAGAACCTCCGGCAATATCGGCTATTTGAATTCCCTGAGGCGTTGGAGATTGTTCTTTTCTTCTGGAATAACTGCTAATACCAGCGATGGCAAGATAATTTAAATCATGTCCAGCACGACTCTTGTAAGGCCCTGTTTGACCATAACCCGTGATTGCACAATAAATTATTTTCGGGTTTATTGCTTTTAGGACCTCATAACCAATACCGAGTCTGTCCATTACGCCAGGCCTAAACTGTTCAAGCACCACATCATACTCTTTGACTAACGCTTTGATTATTTCAATGGCTTCTGGTTGTTTTAAATCCAGTGCTATTGATTTTTTTGAACGATTCAAATATTGATGCGCGACAGAAGAGCCTTCTACTTTGGGTGTCATTTCTCGTACCAAATCAACCCGAGTTGGAGATTCAACCCGTAAAACCTTCGCCCCGAGATCAGCGAGCATCATTGAAGCGTAAGGGCCAGGAAGTAAGGTGGATAGATCCAAGACTTTAACATCACTCAACATAAAGCGCTCCAATAAAAAATGAAAGAATAGCAAAAAAAAGGAGGGGCAATTTCCCCCTCCTAAAAGGAAAGGGTTACTTATTTAGGCTCCATTCGAATAGCGCCATCAAGTCGAATAACTTCGCCGTTGAGATAACTATTGGTAATGATGTGAGCTGCCAAATCAGCATACTCAACAGGATCGCCAAAACGCTTAGGACTTTGTACCATGTTGATAAGCGGTTCGCGGATTTCGTCACTAAACCCTTTCATCATGGCGGTATCGAAAATACCCGGTGCTATGGTCATAATACGAATGCCAAGAGGAGCTAAATCACGGGCAATTGGCAGGGTCATCGCAACGATGCCACCTTTACTTGCGCTGTATGCTGCTTGGCCGACTTGACCTTCGAATGCTGCAACCGATGCTGTGTTGATAATGACACCACGCTCACCTTTTGCATCAGGCTCGTTTTTAGCCATTTGCTCAGCCGCTAAACGTAGCACGTTAAAGCTACCAACCAAGTTAATATTAATAACCTGCGAAAATTTCTCTAAGGCTAAAGCGCCATTGCGACCAACGGTTTTACCGCCAGGAGCAATGCCTGCGCAGTTAATACACGCGTGAATAGTGCCAAACGCATCAACTGCTTGTTTAATGCCGGTGGCAACAGAAATTTCGTCGGTAACGTTTACTTTGGCAAAAATGGCATTATTACCTAAGCTGGCGACGAGTGTTTTTCCTGTCTCTTCGTTTAAATCAAAAGCAACAATTTTTGCACCTTTTTTGGCTAATTCTTGGCAAGTGACTAACCCTAAGCCAGAAGCTCCGCCTGTTACGACAACAACTTTGTTATTTAAATCCATGATAAATCCTTAAATTAGTTAATTTCGCGTAACAATTCTCGAGCGATAATCACTCGTTGAATCTCGCTGGTGCCTTCATAAATGGTTGCCACGCGAACATCACGAGCATAACGCTCTAGTGGATAGTCTTTAATGTAACCTGCGCCGCCCATTAGTTGCAGTGCGGTGTAACAGACCTGATTGGCTTTTTCTGAAGCAAATAGTTTAGCCATTGACGCTTCTTTACCAAATGGTAGCCCTTTATCTTTTTTATCCGCTGAGTTCATTAATAATAAACGTGCCGCTTCTAAATCGGTATAAGCATCGGCTAGCATCCATTGGATACCTTGAAAACTAGTGATTTTTTGACCAAATTGTTGACGTTCATTTACATATTCACGGGCAAAATCGATGGCAGCTAATCCTATACCTAATGATTGTGAACCAACACCGATGCGGCCACCAGCCAGTTCAGAAACCGCCACTTTAAAGCCTTGGTTTAGCGTACCCATTAACGCCTCTTTAGGCAGTCGACAGTTGTCAAATACTACTTCGTTAGTAGACGAGGCATGTTGGCCCATTTTCTTTTCAGCTGGCGATATAATCAGGCCAGGCGCATCGGCTTCAACTAAGAAACATGAAATACCTTTACCTTTTGGCGCACTTGGATCAGTTACCGCCCATAATACAAAGACACCGGCATATTCAGCGCTAGTGATATATTGCTTAGCCCCATTGATTACCCATTCATCTCCCTCTAAAACGGCTTTAGTTTTCATGCCTGAGGGATCTGAACCCGCACCAGACTCGGTCAAACAAAAACCACCAGCGGCGTATTCACCACTGCAAAGTTTGGGTAGATATTTTTGTTTTTGTGCTTCATTGGCTACAGATTGAATCACTTCACCAACCATATTGGTAACAGACATAGTTACTGCTGTTGAAGCACAGGCGCGTGAAATTTCAGTCATTGCTAGGCTAAAGACTACCGTACCAGCTTCAGCGCCACCGTATTGTGAGCTAACATTTAGCCCCATAAAGCCAAGCTCAGCGAGTTTTTTTAAATTGCTTAAGAACAGCTGGCGATCACCATGTTGATCGAGTTTTTCAGACACAGGTGCAAGTTCAGTTTGTGCGAACTTAGCGGCCATCTCTTGAATCATGGCTTGGTCTTCGGTTAGTGAAAGATCCATAATATTTCTCTTCTAAATTTATTTTAATAATAGGTTTTTAAAATATAGGGGTTAAAGTATTTCGATTGTAATAGCCGTCGCTTCACCGCCACCAATACACAAGGCCGCAACACCGCGCTTTTTACCTAAACGCTTAAGCGCATAGATTAAGCTGATGATAATGCGTGAACCCGATGAGCCAAGAGGGTGACCAAGGGCACAGGCGCCACCATGAATGTTAACTTGTTTCGGGTCGAGCTTAAGCTCTTGTGTTGCCAACATAGTTACCGCTGCAAAGGCTTCATTAATTTCCCATAAATCCACATCGTTGATTGACCAATTGGCTTTATCTAGTACTTTCTTTATTGCACCAATTGGCGCAATAACAAACTCGCTTGGCGCTTGTGCTTGAGTCGAGTGCCCTTTGATACGAACTAATGGCGTTAAACCTTGCTCTGTTGCTTGGCTCTCGCGCATTAACACAACAGCGGAGGCGCCATCTGAAATTGAACTGGCATTGGCCGCCGTCACTGTGCCATCTTTCTTAAATGCAGGACGCAGAGTCGGAATTTTAGAAATGAGGATTACACCTCATCCTTTCTATTTTCGTGGGGTGCTGTTTCTACAAACCCCCAGAGTTTGTAGTTTTATTATCACGATTAACTGGCGTAAATTCTGAGTTTTTTTCATAATTAATAGGCGTAAGCCCAAAAGATTTTTGTATAGCAGGATTATATGCTGCAATCTCATCGTACTTTAGGTGCCAGATTTTTATATAGTTATAAAAAGGTGCCGTCGGCCAAAGGTGATGGATTAGATGATAATTTTGGTAGACGAAAATGGGAGTTAATAACCATTCCCAGCCGCGTCTGATAGTAGAAGCCTGATATTCGTTTTCTTCAGCGGAAATATCGCCTGGATAATGGGGAAGAAATACAAAAATTAAGGCAATCATTGCAAGTGCTACCCGGGTAGGTAAAAACCACAAAAATAGTAGCTCCATGCCGAAACCAAAATAAATCAATGTTGAAATTACGGTTGTGAAAACTGCTAGGTTGATAAAGAGCGACTTTGAATGACGTTCTTTCTGTTTACCACCATCACGAAAAAAACAGTACAGATAGTAGAGATCGAAGTTGGCCCAGCGTACAGGTATAGTCCACCATTTACCATGGTGGATAAACTGATCCGGATCTCTTTCGTCGCTGGTAAATCTATGATGTTGAAAATGAGCCCAGCGTCCAATCTCAAAAGGAGCAGCTGGAATCAAAAGCATCATAGAGAAGCGGCCGAGAAAGTCATTGACGAAGTTATTGCTGGACAGTGCACGATGCATGGCTTCATGCATAATGGTAAACAGTAAATACAAGCCGACACCATTGGTAAGCGTGGCTACCCACAGAGGCATTTCGCCACTTAATGCCATATATGAACCACCGGCCATAACTGCTAGGCCGAGCAGGAACAGTCCGAATGCTGGCAACGAAAGTGCAGGGGTTTTCTTAAGTTCAAGAAAGTATTCTTCTTTACTTGCTAGTTTTGATGTTATTACTTCGCTAGACATGATTGGTTACTCCAAAAATCTATAATTATTTACGTTAAGGAAAAGGGAATTGTTAACTTATATCCCTGCTATCCGTTTTTGTGCTGTTTGGTATTCGCGCTCAAGTCGCGATATAACTTCTTTGGCTGGAAGGAGCTCTTTGACTGCGCCAATACCATGACCACAGCCCCAAATATCCCGCCAGGCCTTCGCATCGGTACTTTCATTTGAGCTGAAATTCATTTTTGACGGGTCACTCTCAGGCAGATTGTCGGGATCCATGCCGGCCGCCTCAATGGAAGGGCGTAGGTAGTTTCCGTGTACCCCGGTGAACAGATTACTGTAAACAATGTCTGAGGAAGCATGATCTATTACCGCTTGTTTATATTCGTCAGAGGCGTTTGCTTCCTTGGTTGCAATAAAGGTTGAGCCCATATAGGCCATATCTGCCCCCATTGCTAGTGCAGCCAGTATTGAATCCCCAGTGGCAATAGAGCCTGACAATAACAGTGGACCATCAAACCATTCGCGGATTTCTTGTATCAAGGCGAAAGGCGACGTGGTACCAGCATGCCCTCCGGCTCCGGCTGCTACCGCAATAAGCCCGTCAACGCCTTGGGATACTGCTTTTTTTGCATATTTATTATTGATTACATCGTGAAACACTAAGCCACCGTAAGAGTGAACTGTATCAATGACGGACGCTTTGCATCCCAGCGAGGTAATTACGATAGGCACTTTATACTTAACGCAAAGCGCTAGATCGTGTTCCAGACGATCATTAGAGTTATGGACGATTTGATTCACTGCATAAGGTGCTGCTCGTCTTTCTGGGTCAGATGCATTGTGTTTCTCTAGTTCGCTGGAGATTCTTTGCAACCAAACGTCCAACTCCTCAGCAGGGCGAGCATTAAGTGCAGGAAAAGATCCAACAATGCCCATCTTGCATTGGGCGATAACAAGATCTGGATTGGATAGGATAAACATAGGGGCAGCCACAACGGGCAACGATATATTTTCTGCTAATGATATTGGTAGTGCCATATCAATTCTCCGAAATAAAAACGATATTTTAGCTAACTAGAAATGGCCCTAGTGGCAACCATCTCTTTGTTAGCATTTAAAATTTGTGCTGGTTTGGCTTAAATTAAGCTTCAGTAACTTTTTGCTCTAACATGGCACGCATGGCATCGGTATATGGAGGTCGCATGAATCCGGCTATTTCCTCTACAGGAGACTGCGAATAAACCGCCTTTAAGTGAGAGAACTCGCGAAAACCATCAATACCGTGGTAATGACCCATACCACTTGCTCCAACGCCACCAAAAGGAAGCTGATCGCAGATCACCTGCACAACAACATCGTTTATAGTCATGCCACCGGATAAAACATCATCACGTAAGCGTGCTTTGTTTGCGTCATCCTCTCCAAAATAATAGAGCGCTAGCGGATTATCTTGGCCATTTAAGTACTCAACAACTTCATCTATCTGGTGGTACGTTTTTATTGGAAGTAAAGGACCAAATATTTCATCTTTCATCACGGCTGCATTTTCTGAAGGATTTACCAGCAATCGTGGTAACAGTTTACGGTTGACTGATTCGTCATAGATTTCGTTTGCTGGGTTTAATGTTATAACTTCGACACCTTGATCTGCTGCGTCATCAATGAGTGATTGTATTCTACGGAAATGGTTTTGATTGACTATTGACGTATAGTCTGGATTATTTTCGATGGTTGGATACAATATTTTGGTCGCTTTTTCCAACTCTTCGAGAAAAGCCGAAAGCATTTCTTCAGGCACAAATACGTAATCTGGGCACACACAAACTTGGCCAGAATTAAATAGTTTTCCTGTCATTAAACGAGCTGCAACAACTTGTAAATCAGCATCCTTATCGATAATTACGGGTGATTTTCCGCCTAACTCTAACGTCACAGGCGCTAGATTATCCGATGCGGCACGCATAACATGACGACCGTTATCCGTTGAGCCGGTAAATACTATGTGGTTGAAGGGAAGTTTGGTAAATTGCTCAGAAATATTATTACCCAATATAACAGTAACCTCTGTTGGATCGAAAAACTCCGCCACCATTTCACCAATTAATTCCGCGGTCTTTGGGGTAACTGAAGAGGGTTTTATCATGGCTCTATTACCAGCTGCAAGTACACTAACCAGTGGTCCTATAACCAAATGAACCGGAAAATTCCACGGGCCTATGATGCCGACAACACCTTTAGGCATATAACGAACCTCTGCGGTAGCTCCAGCCTCGGCAGCAGGGCTAATTGCTTTTCTTTGTTCTGGCTTCATCCACTGCGCCAATCTAACGATGGCATCTTTAGCATGCTCGATTGTAGCAAAAATCTCGGTCATTCGAGAAAGCTCGTAGGAACGATTGCCAAAATCTTCTGAAACGGTATTACAAATTTTTCGGTCAAATTTTTTGATCATTGCCAACAGGCGATCTAAACGGTCAATTCGGATTTCTAAGTCAGGAAAGCCAGCCTGCTTAAATGATTCCTGCTGATTTTTTAGCAGCGAATGCATGCTGCTTTTGTCAACTATTACACTCATATCAATTACTCTCTTTAGTATTACCATTTAAAAAAAGGATTGCCCCGAAAGGACAATAATTCATTACATACAAGACTGCCAAATGTCAGATAGAATGGAAACCAACGAAAGTTTGTTTTGAAAATCAACTATTATGTTATTTGGTTCATGATGTAGACCAATGATCTTGAATAATATCGATTGCTTAGAGATTAAATATCAAAAAAATTGAGCGCAATAAGGCCTAACCACCAATTTGCTAGGAAAAATGAAGAACAACCCCCCATAAATACCCAATGAATTATAAACGTATGTGTTAACGCTTTAAGTTAATGACATTGAAGTGCCCAGAGATATGAGTATTAGTTAATTGGGCAGTATTTTATAGTTGAAATAAATTTACTTTTCTGGTGCTCGGGGCGAAAGCGCCATACAAAAACTCTTCTAATGTTAGCTATCGGGACTTCCTAGACTTTTCTAGACAAAAATGAGTCAGAGAAAAGATACTGACTTGAATACAAATCCGTGGTCAGTTTTACTTGATCACTACAAGAAAGAGTTCCCCAGTATGTTGAGTAATGCGCTCAACATACATTACTTCCATTACTAATACTTTATCAGCCCAATCAAGCATCTCAACACTGCACCGTTGAGTATCATATTGTTTGCAATACTTTTCACTTAAGCCCACAGATTGAAATTTATGCTTGTTATTAACTGATCGAAAATAATCTTCAGACGTGCGGGAACGATGTAAGTTAGCGGTGCAAAGAAGAAGGATATTCATCATATTGGCTACAAAAGTTTGTAAGCGGTGGCTAGGTTGTTTTGGATGGCGTGGCTAAATATTTTCGGAACGCTGGTGAATAGTCGTCGGAGCAGACAATTATGAGAATTTATTGACATAATTCCCCCTCACAAACTCAATTAATACATCGGTAACAAAATAAACGCGCCTTGTCAAGTTAATGCTTTGAAAAATATAGTTATTTTCTTTACATGATTATTTATTAGACTATAATCCTCCTTGTAGCGACTTTAAAGGAGAAAAATATGAAGTCGAAAATCAGTAGTGTAAAAGCCACGAAAAAATATAAGGAATGGCAGAAAAAAAATGAAAAGTCTGGTCAATACCAACCTTTTCTGACGGTTCAGAAAGTTCGTAAAATTAGCCGCAGGCATATGCTATTTTGCAATAAGCAAAAACGTATAATTCATCTATTATCAGATGGTGAAACTAGAACTTATATCGGATTAATACGTGAAAGAAACGTCGTAGAAATACATGAACAATGTCCTCTCGATATTCAGCAAACACTAAACCTTTCTATAGAGAAAAACATACTTCACCCTCGATGTTATATAACTAACCAAGCGTATGTCATGTCAACCGACTTTGTTGTTAGATATATAGATTTTGATTCAGGTAAAACTTGGCGAGTAGCTTATACCTTCAAGTATCGTAATGACCTGTATGACTCTAATGGTTACGTTAACAAAAGCTCTCGTACATGGCAGAAACTATCACTCGAAGCTGCATACTGGGCAAAAGAAGGCATCAAATATAAAATTCTAGACGAGACTATTTTTAACAAAGAAATGATCTTTAACATCAATTGGTTTGCCACTGAGAGTCAACTTGAGGTTGAGAAAGAAGAGTTAATTTTATTTACAGGGGCTTTTAAGTCTTTGTGGGAACTAGATCCTCGGCAGACCATTGAAAATATAATCATAAAAGTTGCTGATCAATTAAGTCTAACCTTTCAAAAATCTCAAAGCCTTTTCAAGTACAGTGCTTACCACCAATTACTTTCCATCAGTATTGAACAGCCTTTAGGCCTATCTTCAAAGGTGGACTTATTATGAGTGTTGTACAAGGACAGTTTTATAAAAACAAAACCAATTCGCAATTATTTAGGATTTGTCATGTTAGCTATGCTCACCGATGTGTTGCCTATGTTGATTGGAATATAGTACTCAACAAAACACATCAGAAAAAACCATTAGTTTGTAGTATCGAAGAAGTAGTTGGTGGGATTTTAAATAAAGAATGGATCTTGGATAAAGGCCCTCAGTTATCCCCGTTGATTACTAAATCGGATAAAGCACTTATTGATGATGGGAGAATAAGTTGGATAGAAAAACGTGATGTACAATATAGAAATATTCAACCGCTTACAAATGATCAATTTATTGAAAAGCATCTATATGAAAATGGGATCAGAAAGCATGTTCTACAACTTATTGAGAGTAGTGACTGGAAATCTGAAGGTGCATTTTATAATGCATTGAACAAGTATATTACTTTTGGTATGTCACCCAATGCTTTGTTGCCTGTCGGTTATGCAAAATGCGGTTTAAATTTTACGGATAACAAAACAGGAGAAGTAAATATTAAGCGAGGACGAATAAATAATATTTTAAAGAAAAATGGTCAATTAAGCGAAAATGAAAATAGACTTAAAAATAATGTGACCAGAGGTATAACCGCAGAGGATAAGAAAAATATTAAACAGTTGATCTGTTCTCTAAAACATCTTAAGAAGATAACTTATGCATATTTATATCGTCAATATATGAAGAAGTACGCCTTAGTATATATAACAAAAGAAGTTGAAGGCGAAATGAGAGAAGCAGTAATACCAATGGATCGTAGTGATAATATTTCTCTATCTCAATTCCGTTATCACGTTCAGAAGATCTTTACCCCTACAGAGTTTCTGAAATTAAAGCACGGTAATATAAAATTTACTAAAGATATTGAACCTAAACAAGGCGTAGCAAGAGATGGAGTTATTGGTGCAACATTTCAGTATGAGATTGATGCAACAATTGCTGATATATATGTTCGAGATCCTTCAAACAGGAGCGAGATTTCAAGTCTAGGACGGCCAACCTTTTATATCGTTATAGATAACACTTCAAGCATGATTACAGGTTTTTATCTAGGTTTTGAAAAACCAAACTGGGCAGGAGCGGCAGAAGCCTTACTTAGTGTTTGTGAAGATAAAGTAAAGCTGGCTAAAAAATTTGGTGTTTATATTGATGCATCTGATTGGCCTTGTAGGCATCTCCCTGTCAGAATTATGGCTGATAATGGAGTTGAGTATACCGAAAAAAACATCTCATCTTTATTATTATCAGAGATTGGTATTTCTGGCGCTGGTTTCGCTCCCATTTACCAAGGGAATTGCAAAGGGACTTGTGAGCGATTACTCGGAAAAATGGGCATTCAGGCCTTTACCAATGAATCAGGAGGGGTAGTAAAAGAACCAAGGAGAGAAGATCAACACGCATCAAACCTTGCCTTGTGGGATATTGATACCCTGACGGCATCTTTAATTAAAGCAATTCTAGTTCACAATAAATTTGCCGTGAGGGATTACTTACATACCAAGGATATGGCTATAGATAGAGTTGGTATCACACCAAATGATATTTTTACCTATTCACTTAAAAGAGAGATGAACGGTGGGAATCTTGTTGCAGATGAAGATATGGATAAAATTCGCTGGGCACTTCTTCAAGAAAGAGAAGCAACAGTTCGCCACGACGGAATATTGTTAGATGGTCTTTGGTATAAGGGATTATATGCAACTGAAGCTGGTTGGTACAACAGGGCTAAATTTAAAAAAAGCTTTAAAATTCAGGTAAAAAGAAGCAATGCTCTTCCTAGCTTGATTTGGTATCGAAATGACCATAATGAAATCATAATCTTTGAGCTTGATAGACACAAGTCAGGGCAGTTTGATAGCCCTAGGATAGAAATATCACAACATACTCAATATGAATACCGTGTAGAAAAAGAATTGCAGCAGCAAGAGCTTGAGCAGCAGGAGGCGATACTTGCTAAAGAAGTTGATGATTTAAGGAATGAAAATTATAAAGACTCGAAAGGAGTTAAACGCTCAACCAGAAAGTCACCTGCCCAAGGAGTTAAAGTTAGGGAAGCATCTAGAAGAGACTATGAAAGGCATAAAAGAGAAACTGAAAATGCTCAACGTTTTGGTGGAGGTAGTCAGTCAACTGAAATGTTACCGACAGATGATGATTACTCAATTCAAGAAGAGATCAATAACAACCTGCTAAAGGGGGGCGAAAATGAGTAATAATCCTTTGCAAGCCTTTACAAAGTATTTAAAAAATCCAGCTGAACTTCTTAATGACTTGGCAAAGCCACTAGCAGCAAATAGTTCGTTTGAAGAGCAATGGATAAATGATGCTGTATCATCAATTTCATTGAGGAAGATTTATATCCCTCATGGTAAGTTACTGTATTTATATCAAAAAATTGTTGGGGTTATTTTGTATGGCTATGAACAAAAAGAAATTGATAGTAATGTTATAGTTCGGTTATTAGTTCATTTAATTGAAAAAGGAAAAGCAAAGGATAAAGCTTTGTTTTCATTAAACTCATATGACACCACCTTACCTTCAATTTTTGTGAGTGGAATTTCTGGAGTTGGTAAGACTAAAACAATTAAAACCGTACTTAGTAATATACCTCAAGTCATAGAGCACTATGACCCAGTTACAGAAGGTATAACTCATAAACAAGTCGTTTGGTTATCATTTAACTGCTCTCCCTCGATGTCTATGAAAGGTTTTGTGCTAAATTTCTTCAAAGCAATTGATGATATTTTAAATACTGGTTATTATAAAGAATGGAGCGTTAAGTCACGGGGGACAAGTGTTGATCAACATACCATCGAAATGCAAAAAGTTACTCTCATTCATTCTATCGGGCTAATACATGTAGATGAACTCCAATTTCTAATTAATAAAAGTTCAATTAAAGACTCTGCATCAATAAGTAAAGTTGAGGCTACGTTTAATGAAGTTAAAGTGCCTATGCTGCTTTCATGCACAGCGCAAGGTGTTGCATGGCTTAAAAATAATGAAAGTTTAGTTCAACATCAAGAGATAACGCTCGTTAGACGGCTTTGCTCTGATGCACATATTGAGTTTCATCCCATTGATTATGACTCCCAGTTTTTTAATCAGTTTATTGAGAATTTTTTTGAAAATAACACTTCAGATAAATGTACCAAGGCACCTGAAGGTTTTAAAACGTTATTTATAAAACTAACAGCAGGATTAATTGCTGCAATGACTCGTTTGGCAAGTTTGTACATCGAAATGATTAAACTTAGAGGGGTTATTAACTTTTATGATAATGGTGAGTTGCTTAGAGTATTTCATAATAACTTTAAATTATATGAGCCTGCTTTAGAAGCACTAAGAAATAAGCGGTTCGTTGACTTTGAATCTGAATATCTTGCAGCTCAAAAACGCTCAGGTGATACTGGTAAGGAAAGTCATCAGGTAGAATCTCCTGAGGTAGTAATCAAAAATGTTCAATTATCGGCACCAATAAAACACTTACAAAAACTTAATACTTTGACTAAGGATATAGGGGTAAGTTTTGATGATATATGATGACATTCAAGGCTTTGCTTATCAATTCCCTATTCATTCTAGAGAGCACTTCTTAGGGTACTTTTTTAGGCTAAAGCAGTTGATATCCAATAACGTAGATATTGAACTAAATTTGGTTAAAAGAGAGCTTTCATTAAAAGTAACCAGTAGTGACTCACAAAATAAAGTGTGTAACTTTTTAGAAAGAGTAACAAGAAAAGATGATATAGCTGCCTGTCATAGCTTGTACCCTTTTTATCAAAAATTTTATGCTATCGCTCTAAATGGGAATAAACACCGTTCATTGCCTAGGCAATCGGATAGTATTTTAAATGTGCGACGTTGGCGCTGGTGTTCATTATGCGTAGAAGAAGATAAGAAAGAATATGGTGTGAGCACTTGGCATACTAACCATCAAAACCCTTTAGTTCATAACTGTGATTTACATCAATACCAACTTTTAAGTCAGTGCCGTCATTGTCGTTTTGAAGTCACCTCGTTAGATAAGAACTATTCCCCACCTAAAGATAATAGATGTCCGGTGTGTGGAAAGGCGTTTTCGAACAATAAGACAGAAGAATATTGTTCGAATAGACTTTGGCTAGACTCAATTTCTCAACGATTACTCTGTTCGACCAAAATGATTGATCTTAATTCTATTAAGGGCCAAGTTCGTAATGAAATAGGAGTTGAACAAATTAAGTTACATTACCAACCTAAAGAAAAAGAGTTAATGCGAAAAGCTAGACTTGATTACTTTAACACTTGTCACTCAAAGGGGGTGAGGGTTATGTTTCAATTTAATACCCCTTTTATTACTTTTCAAGATCCTCCTGCCGCTTTTTCACTGACTAAAGTTGTTTATTGGGAGCCATTACTGCCCCCCATAGTCTACTTGCTTCTCATGAGAACTTTTTTACCAGAATCTAAAATAGAAAGCTTGTTGTTTGATTTGTAAATAAAGGAGGGAGCATGTGGCTAAATGAGATGATTTACCCTGATGAAAGCTTATATAGTATTTCATCTCGCTTAGTTTTAATTCAGCCATCACCAACGTTTGCTAGTGCATACGAGTACCTGTGGGGGAATCGAAATGTACAGTTAGATGCCGTATTTCCATCGAATCTACCTCAATTATCTCAACTGACAAATAAGCCGGTTTATTACTTAATTGAACATCATTCGATGGTCAATTATTACCGAGCTTTTTCTGAACCAGATAAGTTTTCAAATGCTTTGTCTAGATTAATAAAAGGTGACGCAAAGCATATGTCAGCTATGTTCTCAATTGTGGCTAACTGCCTAGCAGAGAGTAAAACTCTAAAGTATTGCCCCGTTTGTTCTGCGGGTGATGCTAGTGAGTTTGGTATTGCTTATTGGCATCGTAGTCATCAATTGCCTGCTGTTGAAATCTGTATTAAACATCACGTAAAGCTAATCGATGTACCTCGTAGCCGTAAAGTACCAATATTACCTCCTCAGTCAGGTTATGGTTTAGCAGATGAAGACATAAATGCTGATGAACATTGGTGGTGTAAAATCAGTACAGATTTATTATTTAATAAACCAGCTATCTATATAGAACAAAATAAATTCATCAAGTGTCTGATGGTGCGTTTGTACTACAAAGGCTTTATAACGTCATCTTTTCATATTAGACAACATGAGTGGGGCTTCGCTATCCAGAGGTACTGGGAAGGGATTAAAGAGCAACCATTGATACATCAGGCTATCAATAGTGTATCAGGCGCAAATTATTTTCCTCAATATGTATCGTACCGAAAAACAGGCCATTTTCACCCGGTTAAATATTTACTCATAATCGGTCATTTATTTGAGGGTTTTGAAGATTTTGTTGATTCATACAATAGCTGTGAGGAAGAACTGATTTTTATACTTTCTAGACGATATTGTAAAAGATTACCACGCAACGAAATCCATACGAATGAATCTCAGGTAGTTGAGAAGTTAAATGAAGGGAACTCCTTAAGAGCTGTTGCTAAAATTTTTCATCGAAGTGTTCTCTTTATTAAAAAAACAGCTGAAATACATGGTGTTTCAATCAATCGTAGAGAACAGGTGCTTTTCGCCAAAGAACGTCATCAGGTCATGCTGCGGTTGTCTGCCTATGAATCGACAGAGAAAATAGCTAAGGCATTTGGTGTGTCCCAAACTGCTATTGAGCATATTTTATCGTCAGCGCCAGATGTTGTTTTAAAAAGGAAAGAGCAACGCTTTATCATTAAACGAGATATCGAAAGAAATTTACTTATTAAGTTCTTAGTGAACAATCCTAATTGTTTAAGGAATACAGTAAGAAAAACGATAACTAGTACTTATCTTTGGTTATTCAAGAATGATAAAAAGTGGTTTTATTTAAACTTGCCAGATGCAGTACCTAGAAGTGAGAGAAGGAATAATCGCATAGGTAAGATGCCTAAAATAGACTTAGATGAATGATAAAGACTAACTAAAGCAACTGTTTAATAAGTGAAGGTTCTTGAACTAAATTGAATTTTAAGACATCAGATTGAAACTCACTAAATAGTTGTCAATACTGAGAAAAGTAACGCTCACTTTGTGGCATTAGTGATAGTAAACTTAATTAGTCGGTTTTGAGTTTTTGTTAAAAAACTGAAAGTTAATAAGATTCTAGTTATTAATAATATAGGCTTTCACAAACTTAATTAAGCGTTATAGCTATAATTCAAAGACTTTACATTATGGTTTTACAAACTTAATTAAAAAGTAATGGTTTTAAGTTTATGATTTTATAATTCTCTGTTTTACAAACTTAATTCCGATATGACATTGTTGTGAGGATCATTAATTAAGTTGGTTAACGATTTAATGAAGTTGGTTAACTTTCATTAATTTGATAAAGAAAAAGACAAACTGAGGTTTGTCTTTTTTTATAACTGCTTTTCATCAAACCTCGGTTACTCTTTTAAGGGCTAGGTATAAAATTTTTTAGTAGACATGAAAACCTAGCTTTTTAAACTTTTCTATTTCTTCTGTACTAAGGCTCTTTACAGCCCATATCAATCGATGTCGTGGTCTAGAAGAGGCAACATAAGCAAACCTTGCAGATTCTGTGTCTGGACTACCTAGCCAACTTTTCCAGTGAGAACCCGGTTGCCCTCCATATCTAGCCGTTGAAATCAACATTGTCACATCATGGGTTTCACCTTTAACTCCATGAATGGTTGCTTTTCTATGTACATACTTTGAACCTCTAACTTCACCAAAAAAATCACGCACAACTTCTTTTGTCTGTCCTCGTGGAGCACTTAGGCATACTGAATTCAATGGCTCTATAGCACATTTAATTTCATCATTAACAAAATCGTTACTGCTCAAACGTAAGCGTATAGCTAACAGGAGGTGCTGTTAGCTATACGCTTACGAAACACCCTGAGATAAAGTCTTTATTCAAGTACTACCCAATTGGCAAAAATCAGTTGAATGCTCTTGCGCAAGGCAAACTGTGGTATGCCAAACCAGCTAGTTTTAATGATCCATTTGACACTCGCTTTTATATAGATGGTCGAGTTTATACATACGAACAAGAGCTCGACGCTAATAAATTAAAAGAAGTCTTTGGTAACGACATGTCTGATGCAATTGTGACTAAAAAGGTATCTTTAAAAAGTAAGTTGGAGACATTCAAAAAAGAAATTGAAGAGCTTGGAATACTATCTTTAGCGTCAAGTAATAAAAATTTATTGATGTGGTCGCATTACGGAGATGAGCATTACAGTATGTGCTTGGAATTTGTCCGTGAATCTGGAAATAAATTAGCAAATGATATTGAAACGCGGCCTATTCATTACACTGATAATCATCCTACGTTAACCCCAAAAGCACTTTTAGATAGTGATAAAAAAATGTCTAGTAAAAGGCGAATACTGTACGCTAAATCTAAGCACTGGGAATATGAAGATGAATGGAGACATATTGTTGAAGCGGGAAATCAACTATACCCTTGGCCAGCACCTCTCAAAGCTGTTTATTTCGGTTGTAAAGTAGAGATGCAGGATATCAACTTAGTCCAGAAAATTATCAACAACAAAAAGGTTAAATACTACAAAGCAGATTTAAATAAATCTACATTTGGATTAAAATTCAATGCTATATAACTTCTGATTTATCCCTTAAAGCAATTAAAAATTATCTCGCCAGTCAGATTCTCGCTAAAACCTCCTAGACAAAATATTCTCCTAACACCCAATACAGGGTTAACCAAAAGGAAATATACAATGTCTAAATCAAAAAGTACTCCAATCATTCCAAACCTACCAAGTCAAACCGGCCGTCCATCGGGCGGTGGTCGTGGGAATGGTGTACCTAAAGGAAGTGGAAATAGCGTACCAAAAGGTAAGTAAGGATTAATAGCGTTTTGGTGCGGTTTTAACCGCACCTATTTAAGGATATAAATATGCGAAAATTTAGTAGTGATAAAGATATAAACAAACTAGTTAAAAAATTGTGTAAACTTGGCTGGGAATATAAGAATAGAAAAAAACATGGAGCTTTATTAACTCCTAAAGGAAAAAAGATAACAGTGCCTTCGTCTCCAAGCGATAGGCGAGCATTTAAAAATTTTTCAAGTGATATTCGAACAATACTTTGCAAGGAGTGCAGCTATGCCTAACTTTCCCTATCCAACTTATATAGAAATTGTGAGAGCTTTGTCTAAATGCTTTGGTGTAAAAAATTCAAATAAAACTCTTGATGATAAAGCTTTCGATAAATCGGCAGACTTTTGCCAGGTTTCAGAATTAATAGAAGAAGCCTTCCTGCCTATCTCAAAATACCTTGGACAAGATTTAGCGACTCGAATCAAAAGTTATATCACAGATTTTTTTGATGAGTACAATTCGATAATTTCAAACATTTATGCTGACGGTATTAGTCGAAAGAAAATGCTAGATATATTATCAAGCTCTACATTTTCTAAAAATATTTTAAGCTCTTATACTAAAGAGCTGTCCTTAGTCTCAGGGCCAAATCCAATTTTATTTTTTTCATTTGATAATAGCTGTATACCACAAGTGCTGAAATGGATAGAAGACAAAGAACCTGGTTGGTCAAAATTTGTAGAAAGGTTAGATAAGGTAAATCGAGATAAAGTTAAGAGTTGGGAAAACGAAGACCATATACCCTCAATTCAATCAATAGGGTTAATTCAGTCATGGTCAAACGGCCCTTTACCTGAGCAAATAAATTGGGTAAGAGTTCGAGTATTATTATGGTTAGCTTCGGTTATGGATAGAAGTAATCGTGAATATGATATAGCTAACCTTATCGAAACTTGTCGGCTTAGTTCATGGGGAGTTAATAGTGATTCAGATGTTGGCAAAAATATTTATAAGACTCAAAAACTCTTTAAGCTTGAAGCATCAAAAATATTGCCGAAAATCTCAGTTGTTCAACAAGGGCTGAAAAGAACTGTTTCCAAAGATACTAATGCACAAGAGCACTTTAGGGATATTCTGAATGAGCTAAGAGCTGCAATCTATAACGATGAAAAAGGTTACCATATTACATACTGGATAGATTGGCATGAAGCTCGATGGGCGGTATTCAGTGGTGATTTGGTAAAAGCTGTAGAGTTATATAAATCAGCATTTGATAGTTGTTTATTTCGAGCGGGAATAAATCAAAAGTTTATAATTGAAGAGGCGTTAGTTGTTGCTTCATGTGCTAAGTCTCCAGATCGCGTATTTCTTAAGAAATTGAAAAGCGCACTATTAACTTTCAAATATGATATTCCATCAATAAACAAAACCAAGTCCTCAAATAAATTCTCAGACTTTATTGAACAATGGGAGATTGAGAATTGGAGAGCAGGATTTAAATTGGTTTTCCCTGATATAGGAGCATTTCCTAATACATCTAGAGAAGTGCCAGAAGCAAAAGTAGGGCCTATTTTATCTATGGGGAATGAAGATATTACCCCTGATTACGATAACGTAAATAAAAAAGTTAAAGTCGGAGAAACGTGGAAAAAGACTTGGCCTCAGTTAGCTTGGTTTATATATCAAGAAGATAAGGCGGTTGTTAGTAAGCTCTTGGATGAAGGGGCTTCTGTAAATGTTTCAAGCAGCTCAGGCGATACCCCATTAATAATGAGTTTAGAATGTATGGATGTACTTGCTACTCCATATGCATCTTTGGATGTGAGCTTTTTTCATAAGGTAAGTAAAGTCATACATAATAAGGATATTGTTAATCAAACAACTCAAAAGAAAAAGTTACTTGCGATAATATCTGCTGTGCAATCAGGACGTCTTGATATTGTAAGGAAAGTTATTGAAATGGGGGCAGATGTTGATAAACGTGGAATGACTGATAACCAAACGGCACTTAATGTGTGTATTAAGCTAATTGGTATGATTAAGGACCCTTCAAAATATTGGAAAGAGCAACTTAGCATGGAAGTTACTCCTGAAGTGTTAGACTCATATAGAAGACATACAGCTGGTATATCTGGCTTTAGCTTGAATCATCAAGCTAGTGCTTTAGGTAAACAAAATGGAGATCCTATTTTTCAACAAGCTATGAATTCTATAATCAACCTTCAAAAAGAAAGGGTCGAAAAATACTACGGTATAGAGGAGCTAAGGGAAATTTCTGAATATCTGATAGATGTATCCGCTGATGTTAATTCAGAACATTCATCTCCTATCAAGGGGTACACACCCATGATGTTAGCTGCTGAGTTGGATGAGGTCGATATTTTCAAAACAATGTTAGTTAAACAAGGGAACCCAAGAAAGACTTATTTTTGCAAGAATACTCATAAATTTGTGGATTGCTGGGATATAGCTGAATACTTTGATTCAAAACTTGTTTTAGCACTATTGAATGATATTAAATTTGCCTTTCCAAAGGAGCTAAATACGGCAGGGTTTCATTAACCAACTTAATTAATAAAGTGCCTTAGTATTCACAACTCTTTCCTGATGAATTAACCAACTTCCATTATTAGAAAGTAGTGAAAACCTTAAAATAAACAGCCCCTGAATTAACCAACTTCATTAACGATCCTCAGTTGATCACGACTATTCAAGTTGGAAACCGATCAGATCTAGTTGGAAACCGCTAATCTAGTTGGAAACTCTAACTAAAGAATATTGAAAGGCGAATCAGAAATGGTTCGCCTTTTTATTTGTTAACTATGACCCAATATATTTAGTATTACCTTTTTTCTGCAAAGTATTTCAAGTTTATACCAATTTCATTAAGTTATTGCCCACTTGTGCTGGTTAAAATACACCAAGACTACGGTGCTCTCAATCACAATAGCCAGCTATTGCTCAATCAAGCGTCTTGCCCTGATGCATTTTCTCTGCGCACAACAAGATCACAAATTTAATGAAAGTGGTATTAGACAAAGCCATTTGAAGGTTACCCATCTGAATAATAAGTTGCGTTCATCTATATGCAGGCACGATAGTATGATCCAAAACGTCTTCTCCATGCGCATTGGAGAAATTCCAGCTAAAAATCTTGCCATATATTTTCTAATGAATTAACTACTAGCTTAAACGATGTAATGCCCTTTTATATGGGAGTCTATATTATTTTTCGAGGTGTGTTACTAAGACGTCTTAGTAACACACCATCTATTATAATAAACACTAAATAAATGCACTTAAATATTTGAATTTATTGGTTTTTATTTGCCTTTGTTCAGGTTGTATTACTGAGAGGTCTTAGTAACACGCCCTAATATACATGTGAGTTAGCATTACTAGTTTCTAATGCCTTGAAAGTATGGGATATTAATGTAAATTAAATGTTATTTATGATGCGAGTATTACTAAGACGTGAACTAAACCGCTTCGCGGGGAGTGCAGCTCCCTGACATTTCTCTGTATTCCAGCCACACTTAACTTGCTACATCACTCACTTTTGGAGGCATGTAAAGAAACTGTTCAAGCAATCGTTTGTTTCTTGATAGTCTGTTTCGTTGTGGGAGTCACATCTTGCGCGTCAAAAATAGGTAGTAATAGGTTACAGGGTGAACTAAAGTAGAAAAATAGATAATGGATTGATCGAATCAGAGTTGATGCTGAAGAGTGTTTAAAAAGGAAATTATTTAACTCGAAGTCCCCCTGAAAAACAATACCCATATTGCATAACTAGTGCCAACTTAGACGTTCTGAGAACGGCTCAGTCCAACAGGACATTTATCTCTCATGCTTCGACAAGAGATAAATGCTTAATTGTTATGCCTCTCCACATCCAACGAGTAATGTATGTCTGAAAAAGTAGTCCACTCATCGATTAAACCAATAGTAATGACATTCTTAGAACAGCTAATGAGAAATCACTTAGGTCCTATATATCATTATGTTAAGAATAACCCTGAGCTAATAAAAACAGTAACGGGTTTCTTGTTAGCTCATGAGAAGATTGTAATTTATATTGGCAGAACTCACATCGGTGTCGAATATATAGGTTCTGAATCATTAACAGAGTTAAAAGAAGAATCAAATATTGAAATTCAATACCATGACTATTCAACTAAAGATTGCAATCTACTTGAGTTAATCATCGGGTTTGAATATGACTCTACAGGAAGAATAAGAATGCCTCTTCCTCCGATAAACGAGGATTTATTATTACCAACAAATAGGGGTTGGGACAAACTCTCAGATCTCGGCTGGAATTTTGCCGCCCAAGATAGCATTATGGCGTTTAACACTCCATGTCCGGAACCAACAGATGGACAGTTTACTCGTATAATTAACGGTATGTTTTTTGATGCGGACGAGTCAGGTTTAAAAACAAGAAGAATTAAGTGGTTAGATTTGATTCCTATTAAATTTAAAGAAAATGACGATGAAACAGAAATAATTTCATTTAATTTATCACCAATGCAGCGTTTTGTTGAACATGATGCCCGTTATATTTATCCAATGCCCCAAGATTATAGGGCTGTACAACTTCCCAAAATAAATAAATTCATCGAAAAATGGGGAGATGACAATAGCTCAGAAACAGATATAACTAACTTCTTATCTCAAAAAGACAACGAATTTATCTTATCGATGAAATTTGGTGCAACTGAAATTCACTCGGAGCTAACTTGTGAATGGCAGAGCGAAAATAAAAATAATATAAGACCTGATTTTTTTGTAGTGCAGCCCAATGGATACGCAGATATCATTGAATTTAAACTTCCTCACTTATCTAAAAAAACTGTTGTAGGTACAAAGAACAGAGAGACTTTTGGAGCATGGCTTAATTCCTACATATCTCAAACGCGAGTTTACTCAAGCTATTTTGATGATCCAAATAATCGAACATGGTTTGAAAAGAAGTATGGCTTTAAAGTTCATAAGCCTCGTAGGGTCTTAGTGGTTGGTAGAAGAAATGATTTTGATTCCGATGTATGGCGAGAAATAATGCATGACTATAAAGATATAGACATATTAACATTTGACGACTTAGTCGATGGGGTAGCCGTACAGTTTTACAAGGCATAACAAGTTACTCAAACGGACGCTAAACAGTTGGCTAGCGCTCGTTCCTCGCAATTTTGGCCAACAATTTCGCGCCGCTTAGTAAGGCGTTGGTCCCCCAATCAAGGATGGAGTGTAAATTGAAAACTGATGCTAAATTATCAAGTTGTCGTAATTATAGATTCGCATTGTGGCGAACGTGGGATGACTCAAAGCCTTTCGCAATGATTATTGGTTTAAACCCTTCAACCGCAGATGAATTCGAAAATGATCCAACTATTACTCGTTGTATAAACTTCGCGAAATCTTGGGGTTATGGTGGTGTTTGCATGGCAAATTTATTTGCCTATCGTGCAACTGAGCCAAGCGATATGAAATCCCATAATGATCCAATTGGTGCTGAAAATGATATGTGGCTTACAAAGCTTTCAAAAGGTGCTGCCATTGTAAGAAAAATAACATGGCCACCCAAAATAACATGGCCACCCAACCTTTTTGGCTATATCTTTAACTGCTTCAACTCATTCCTGCCGTTCATCTTCAATCGGAACGTTTATTTTTGGCTATATTAAGAAACCGTGGCTGATATGTCTTAACAACTTCTCTTAGTCGTTTCTAATTAAATTTGATCGTATGAGACCGAAGATCTTTTGTGCTGTTTAGAAGATTTTTATCCAAAGGTTGTCGCGCGGGATATGCATTTATTATTGAATATAACAATAAGGTATAGCGTTATTAACGCAGAGTAAGTTTAGGTTGGAACTTGACGCTACCGTCAAAATCAACGGCTATCAGATTTTTTTGGTTTCGTAGTACAGCAAGCACATCGCCATGGTAGCCATTACGCACAAACAGAAGCATCGCTCCAAAGCGCTCCAGCTGGTCAACCTCGTAATGCTGGATCAAAGTGAGACCATTGTATACTTCGTTTGATGTGACGCGTCCACGACGTTCGTATGATGATGACATATATAGATCTCCCAGTAATGATAGACGTATGACATCAAAAAAAGACTGTCAATGTTAAAAGTATTAACAATTATAGGTTCGATGTACGGAAAGGACCAATCCGATGAGCTAAGCAATTATTATGAGTATGTGCATAGTCATATGTTTCGACCTACTGGCACTCTATCACTCGTTTTTATTGTTATTCCTAATCGCCAAAAATATCAGCCATTTTTAAATGGCATTAAAAGATAGTCATAAGTTAAATTTTTTTATTCCGCTTTACTCAATAAGCCATGCCAATCCCGTGTGTCAGGATTGTTGTCGCCTCAATTAATTTTATAAATAAACAGGGTGCGGTAAGTTAAAGCAAGTGGATTATCAAAGGTCTTCAAGTCAATTTAAAGCAGCAATATTAACTAAGCTCAGTCAAAGTGGCTTGTCAGTTCGAAAGTTTGCAGAGCAAGAAGGCATTAACCTTTCAACCCTGTATAGTTGGCAAAAGCATTTTAATACCTCAGGTTTAAACGTGTCAAAAGTGAGTTCGTCAGATAAATGGCCAAGTCATAGTCATATCAACGACACTGAATTTTCATTAACCGCCGAGCAACCAAACAACCTTGAACCACTGTTACCGTGGAATATTGATCGCAGGTAGTGCCGTTACCTATACGCTTACGATTATTCCCCCCTATATCTTAAGTTGTTTTTTCTTCTTAAGGACAGAAAAATATAAAACTGTCTTTACTTGTCTGTTTTTATCTTGTAAGGACAAAATATGTATGAAAATGTCCTTTAAATCACTATTTTTGTCCTTTAGGACGCTGACTTTGTCCTTAAGGATTTGATTTTTGTCCTTTAAGGCGTACCATAAGGACAGTTTCATTAATTTTGTCCTTAAGTTATGAGTAAAAAAGCACTTCTTGAACAAGAAAAATCATCAATTTTAGCCCATATTGCTGAAATAGGTGAGCCTATGAGGCTAGGCGAAATAGAGAAAACACTTCCTCTCTCTATTAACAAGAAAACCTTGCAAAGACGCATATGGTCTATGGTTGAAGAAGGGTTGCTGTTATCTGGTGGGGAGAAAAGCCATACTAAGTACTATGTCGATAAGGACATAAATGAACTTAAAAGTGTCCCTAAGGAACAGGTTGAGGACACTTATGGGGAAAATGTAAGGACAAAAAGCGAAGATAAAGACAAAAACCCTATCTTTTCGAGTGATGCGATGTCCTTATTGGGTTATTTAGATACACCTTCTTATGCTCGAAAAAGATCGAGTTACCAATTTGCGTTAGTCGATAACTATATTCCTAATCAAACTCAGTATGTGCCTGAGACAATGAGAGTTCGATTGTATGAAGCTGGCAAGCGGTTTAATGAACAGTTTGCCGCAGGTACATACGCTAAAAAAATCAGTCAGAGATTACTGATTGACTTATCCTATAACTCTAGTCGATTAGAAGGAAATACGTATTCAAAAATCGATACGCAAAAGCTGATAGAGCAAGGTTTAACGGCTGAAGGTAAAGTTCACAAAGAAACTGTGATGATAATGAATCACAAGGAAGCGATAGAATTCTTAATTGAAAATGCAGAAGAAATTGTACTTATCCCATTTACAATCAGAAATATTCACTCATTGTTATCACAAGATTTGCTAGCAAACCCAAAGGCTTGCGGGAATATTAGAGAAGTGGAAGTGGGTATTAGCCAGTCAGCCTATACGCCTATAAGCAATCCTCAACAATTAGAAGAATATTTATTACTTATCCTGCGTAAAGCAGATAAAATTGAAGATCCATTTGAAAAGAGCTTTTTTTTATTGATACACCTTTCTTACTTACAAGCCTTTGAAGACGTAAATAAACGCACTGCTCGACTGTCGTGTAATATTCCATTCATTCAGCATAATTTGTGTCCTCTGAGTTTTATTGATGTCCCCCAAGAAGACTACTTTAAGTCTTTGTTGTATTTCTACGAGACAAACCAGGTTGGGCCTGCGCTTGAGCTTTTTGAATGGGCATATTTACGCTCATGTGAGCAGTATGATGTTGTAACTGAGTTATTGGGTGAAATAGATACTTACCGAATACAATATCGAGCTGGTAGAAAAATTGCGATGGGCCATATTATTCGCCAAAAACTTGATGAGGCTACGGCCACTCGATATCTTGAGCAATACTGTATAGATAATAATATTCCATCAGAAGATAAGTTTATCAGTATGACACTCAGTGACCTTGCACAACTGCATGAAGGCTCAATTATTGGGTTAGGCATCACAGAAAGAATATTTATTGAGTGGAAAAGCGCTAACTAAAAAATTTCAGCTCTAACCCACTAGTTAAACAACATGGGGTGGCTATGTATTTATCCATGCTCGTTTAGATACAAAGTGGACATTAGTAATACTTAATATCCGTTAATAGTGACAGATAAATGTCTAACTTATTGGTGGCAATATATGAGGATGGCGGCTGTCAGTTTAAAACTATGGTAGCAATGCTGTCAGACGACAGCTGGTTCGACATAATGGCTCAGTATCAAAGCCTCGACCATGCCAAAATTATCATGAATGACTTTATTGCTAATGTCAGGGAATCAGCGACACTTGACGTGGTTTTGTTAGACTGGAACTGTTCATGAACGATGCTTATCGTTAACTTCCAATTTCAGCGTAACGTGCAAAACTAAACATTACTCCTGAATCTATAGCAAAAGAAAGCTCAAATTTTTGATGATTTGAGCTTTCTTTTGGCCTAACTTATTTTGTATTTTAGTTTTGCTTGGTGTTACTTTTTCACAAGGACTCGTCTAACTTCTTTTCTACTGTCTAGCCTAATCATCGGAAACCGTTACTTTGTTTGCAAAGTAGTTGACTTTAGGCTCAGCGCCTATAGTGAAGTCTTCGCCATTAACTGTAACAACGATGGTGGCGTTCATCAGATACTGGTCATTATCGATATTCGAGGACTCTGCATATTTTAACGCAGCCAACGTACTATCATGCGCGTAGACTTCATGTTCTTCATTGTTTTCAAGGCTTACAAGAAATAAAGAACAGGTACAAGAGTCGCTATAGAAGTCGTATACGTTGTAGTCGTCGCATCGGTCGCACTTGTGCAGAGGTAAGTACTGTGTGCCAGTCATAGCTTGATAGCTTCAGTTGTAACCAAGTTACTGATAGTTCGCTGAGTTCGCCATTCTACCGGCATTACTTTGCAGCTAATTAATAGTCGTAAGTTGTATTTTTTTGTCATCATAAATTCCTTTTTTTTTAGTATGAACGCATTGATACGCTTAATGCTCAGCTAAACGTCAGAGTTCTCGCGTGAGCTTTATTGGCTCTGTGCTCAGTTTTAATCGCTTAACACAAAAGGTTAATGTGCTTTAAAAACCATCATCACAGGTCTAACGGTTTTGACACAACCATCTATATCGCGCAAGCTACCACGCTGCTGCTTTCGTATCAAAGACTTCATCACATTCAGTTTAATTATAGTTTTTTGTGATTTTTCGTTGTATCTTATTACTGTTTTTTCATCTTTTCTCCTGAGCCTCTTTAACGATGGACGTGCAGCTATTTTGGTAGAATATCTACTTCCTTTATCCAAATCTAAATGCATGTAGTTTTTTTACCTTTAACTACATTAGGCCAATTTTGATTTGCTAGCACAACTTCCCCCAATGACATTATATCCGATTGGTTAGAGTCAATCAAAAGCTTCGAGTTATCTTCATTGCTAACACTGCCATTGGCAAAACAATAAATAATAAAAATAACATTAAAAATAACATGGCCACCCATATTTTTTGGCTAAATAACGTACACTCAGCTACGCTTTAATTACCCTTTCAAAATGGTAATTAAAGATGGCCAGACCAAGAAAAACCATTGTTAGTTTAGATGACACACCTTATTATCACTGTTGCTCGCGTGTGGTACGTAAAGCCTTTCTGTGTGGTATCGATAACTCAACAGGTGAGGATTTTGAACATCGGCGGGAATGGGTTGATTCTCGTATTCTTGAACTTGCCACCATCTTTGCCATTGATATATGTGCCTACGCAGTCATGAGCAATCATCTGCATGTAGTCGTTAAAGTCGATGCAGATAAAGTAAAACACTGGTCAGATAAAGACGTGATTATGCAATGGCACAAAGGCTTTAAAGGGACATTACTGACACAGAAGTTTGTTAAAGGTGAAGACCTAAACAAATTTGAATGTAAAACAGTGAATGATTGTATAACGCAATACCGACAACGCTTAGTCGATATCAGTTGGTTTATGCGCTCCTTGAGTGAGCCGATTGCCCGAATGGCCAATAAAGAAGATAAGTGCACTGGCAGATTTTGGGAAGGACGGTTTAAATCCCAAGCGCTACTAGACGAAGCGGCAGTTCTGAGCTGCATGGCTTATGTCGACTTGAATCCTATCCGCGCCAAAATGGCCTCCATGCCAGAAACGTCAGATTACACCAGCATTCAACGCCGAATAAACTCAGCGATAAAGGGTCAACAACCAGCAGAATTATTGCCTTTTGTGGGGAATGAGCGTGTAAACATGCCTAATGGTTTAATGTTCAATGTAAAAGACTACATAGCGCTGGTTGAAGATACCGGGCGAATTATTCGAGAGGATAAGCGTGGTGTAATTAGTTCAAGCAGCCAAGCTATTCTTAATAGACTAAACATTCCCGCCGAGAACTGGTTAAAAATCACCACAGAGTTTGGTTCATTATTTAAAGGTGCTGTCGGGGCTTTACCTGCTTTAACGGAATATTGTGAGCATCTAGAGCGAAAGCGACGACAAGGCGCAGCAAACTGCCAACGCTGGTTTTGTGCCTAAACGCTAACTTTTACATCCCATAACGTCACTTTAGGCTTGATTTATATCAAGCTTTTCTGCTGTTTTAAATCGACCATATTTCTGATGGATTGACCATCGAGTACTCATTGGTTAAATCATCCTGTTGAATTTCCTCGTTGTGAAAATGATAAAAGGTGATCTCAACTAAAATAGAAGGGGTTATGTTGTTACTTTAAAAAATGGGTGGCTACGTATTTTTTCAGAGCGAAAGCGACGACAAGGCGCAGCAAACTGCCAGCGCTGGTTTTGTGCCTAAACGCTAACTTTTAAATCCCATAACGTCACTTTAGGCTTGATTTATATCAAGCTTTTCTGCTGTTTTAAATCGACCATATTTCTGATGGATTGGCCATCGAATGCTAATTGGTTAAATCATCCTGTTGAATTTACTTGTTGTGAAGATGATAAAAGGTGATCGCAACTCAAATAGAAAGGGTTATGTTGTTACTTTAAAAAATGGGTGGCTACGTATTTTAGCTACGTATTTTAGAAATTTACTCTGCCCATGACTCTCCTATATTTTAAGAATAAAATAGCTCATTAGTAGATCTGTTCTCATTCCTTGTTTGCTAAAACAAGTTTGCGATCAAAGAATCACGCAAGTGCAGCGTATAAAATTAGCTTGAAGATTCAAGGCTAATAATGCTAATTAGTTTGGAGATCAAAATTTTCATCTTGCTGACTTTATACTATGTTTGATAAAGAAATTTAAATTTCTTATGGCATAACGAAACGAATGCAGCCTCTGTTTTACATTTTGTAGAAAAGGTATTCTCCACATGAAAAATATCAAATTAATCTATTTTATCATTCTGCTGTCTCTAACATTACTTTGGTTACTTGCAGACCCCATACTATTTTCATCATATAAGTTTTTTCCGCTGAGAAAATCTATGCTCAGCTACACCGGTATTATGGCCATTGCTGTTATGAGTATTGGTATGATCTTGGCAATTCGCCCTGTTATTATTGAACCTATGCTTAGTGGGCTTGATAAAACTTATCGTTTACATAAATGGTTGGGCGTCACAGGGCTTATCTTTTCAGTTTTACATTATCTATGGGCAATGGTACCCAAATGGTTAGTTGGCTGGGGCTTAATGGCTAAGCCTGCTCGTCATAGATCAAATGAAGAAACGAACACCCTATTACTTTTCTTTAAAGAACAACATGGTCTTGCTGAATCAATAGGTGAATGGGCCTTTTATGCTCTGATATTATTTATTGTTTTAGCCTTGGTTAAATGGTTTCCGTATCGATACTTTTTCAAAACTCATCGATTTATCGCTGTTATTTATCTATTTTTAGTTTTTCATTCGATCATACTTATGAAAGTTGATTATTGGGATGAGGGCATAGCTTGGTTGACGGCATTATTAATGATTGGTGGAACCGTTGCTGCATTTCTCTCCTTGTTACGAAAAATTGGTGTTTCTAGACGTTCTGTGGGCAACATCGAAAATATAAACTATCACAGTGACAATCGAGTATTGGGTCTCAGTATTAACCTAGAAAATAGTTGGAGTGGGCATCAGGCCGGACAATTTGCCTTTGTTACCTTTGATAAAGCAGAAGGGCCTCATCCTTTTACTATATCATCAGCATGGAAGAACGACGCTCGGATTGAATTTCTTATCAAAGGCCTAGGTGACTATACAAAAACGCTACCGAGTATTTTAAAAGTAGGAGACAAGGTTGAAATTGAAGGGCCTTATGGGCAGTTTGATTTTAGTAACGGTAAACCTAGGCAAATTTGGGTTGCAGGAGGGATAGGTATTACGCCATTTATCGCCCGTATTGAGGCTTTAGCTGCAAAAAAAACTGATAAACAAACTAGTAAATGTATAGATTTGTTTTATTGCACCAACGAACCTGATGAATCTTTCATTAACGCACTCAAAAATTCTTCAGAGGTGGCAGGTGTAAAACTTCATGTTTTAGTCGCTAATAAAGACGGACTATTAAACACAGACCAAATATGCGACCAAATACCTGATTGGCAAGATTCAACTATTTGGTTTTGCGGACCAAAAGAGTTTGGCAAAAAATTGCGCGCAGGCTTCTTAAAGAAAGGGCTTATAAACGATGACTTTCATCAAGAGTTATTTGATATGAGATAGTGAAAATTTCACTATACGTTAATTGATGTTTAATCAAATCAGTTAAAAATTCAAGGATCAAATTGAGCCGTAAACGGGTAGGCGTTCATCACCTAATTCACTATCAATGGGCTCAGAGTCATTGGTAACGACTAACAGTAAACTAGGTTTAACGTTAACTTAACCTAGTTTAACCTATCTTAACTTAGAGGGATTAGTGAATAATTTGGCAAGACTACGCGTTTAGAAAATCATTAACGCTGACCCCATTAATCGACTAATATGGGCTAGGTTCTTCGGGATTCTGTTGAGTTTTAAAGCGTTTATGAAGCCATAAATATTGAGCAGGGTATTGACGAATAACCGACTCTAACCAAGTATTATAATTTTCAGCATCTTCTTCTTCACAACCTGTGTTAGGTAATGGCTCATAAAATTCTAATACGTATTGTTGGCTGTACCCTTTTCTATGATAACTATACGGAATAACTTTTGCCTTACCCGCTTTGGCTAAAAAAGTTAGACCCGTAATAGTGGCAGCTGTTCGTCCAAAAAAGGGTGAAAAGGTGCTGTGCTTTCTACCGTAATCTTGATCAGGGGCATACCACAATATTTCACCACGGCGCATACAGCTAATAAATCCTTTAACATTTTTTTTGTGATAAGCATTTTTAACAAAACGATAACGACCACGCATCATTACTGCATTCATCAATTTATTGTTTAAAGGTCGATAACTCACATTTAAATCGCAAACTAAGCTTGTTAATGCTCCGGCAAGATCGAGAATACTAAAATGTGCTCCCGCTAATAATATGCCTGTACCATTAGCATTTTCACGTTCAAGAATTTCTTGGCCACGAACTTCAATACGGGATTTAAATTTGTTTATATTGCGAAACCATGACGTACCACTGTCGAGATAACCTTGCATGTTTTCATGGAAAATAGCTCTTACTAAGGCACTTTTTTCTTCAGCACTTTTTTCACTGAAACAAATATCTACATTAACCTGAACAACATTTCGACGGCTTTTGGCTAGATGAAAAGCCAAAAAAGCAAAACCTCGACTAACTTGCCATTGCAACTTAAACGGTAAAAAACTGCATGTATATAAAAAGCTAATCAGGAACCAAGTTCCCCAATATTGTGGATGTAAGTATTCAAATTTAAGCAAATTTACATCTTCAGTTTGATTCAACTTGGTTTGACTTGTCATAATTTCTCTTAAGGGTTCGCCACTAAATAAACACCATACTAGTTGTACGATTGTCTTTTTTATTACTAGGAGTATATTTCTGCGTAGGCTAACAATAGCAGCGATTAAATACAATAAAATATATCAGCAACAATTATTCATATATGGTTATGGAAAGGCTAATAATTTCTCTACCAGCTGATACTCAATTTTAGCCTTTATAATAATATCCATTGATAGTTCCCATTGACAGCTATACCTAAGATACTGGAACGGGCGAGGTTTAATACTATTTTTTAGCTAGGAGTAAAAACTATAGTTCAAGACCAACGAGGCCAATAACAACTAGCCAAAAAGCGAAAAAAAGCTTGAGCTTGGTCGCTGACAAATGAGTGACTAGTGTTTTAGCTAAAATACCGCCGATTATCGCGCCAGGGCCGGCAAATAAGACCACTTGCCAATACACCTGAAAATTAACCAAAGTATAATGCCAAATACCTGTCCAGACAGTAATTGCTGAAACAATAACCGCAGCAGAGACCGCCAAGCTAATCTCAAAGCGGCGAAGAATTAAATATACCGCCAGTAATTCACCCACGCCCACAGACAACCACGCCGTGATGGCGCCACCACTTAAACCAATAACTGACAAGGCTAACCAATCAAACCATTTAATTTGGCTACGTTCGCGTTTGGGCTTAATAGCATAAACCGTTAAAATAATGGCGCAGCCTAATATTAACGAAAACCAGCTGAAGCTATGATGTAAAGAGGAGGGAGATGCAATACCAAAACTTTGAACGGCTCCAATGCCGACTATGGCGGCAATACTGGTGATCACAATAATGCGTTTAAAACCTTGCCATAAACGCAGATCCGTTTTTTCAGTTTGATAGTGATTCCACCATGTTATCGCGCCCGCGGTCATCCCAAAACACTGGATAGCAAAGCTAGTGGCAACTGATTGAGTATCAGTAAAGCCTAATTCTTTGAACATGGGAATAAAAACCACACCACCACCAGCGCCCGTTGCGTTGGCAAAAATAGCGCCTATTATTCCTAACAAGCTGAATAAGGCGTAATCCATTAATTCAGTTATTTTAGCTGGGGCGAGATAAAACCAAAGTAACCAGGCGCCGAAAAATAAACAGATAAATTTTGCATTGGATAAACGAATAGGATTATTCATCTAGATGACAGTTGACGAATTAAAGTCATTAAAGTTCACCAGCGATAAAAGTGATGGCTGGTGTCGATAAACCGCGATTAAATGCATAATTTTTGCCTAATATATGGCTATTCAGCCAAGCTTTTGAAGTTGCGGTGAGCGTTGAAATATTGAGGTCGTTGACGATTAAGCGGGTGTCACTTTTAGCGACTTTACTTAACATTTGTCGTGCCAACCCGTAAGGCTCTTGGTAATAAACACTAATGGCTTTAAGTATACTTAGGCTAAACAAAAACCAGGCAGCGTATAGATTTATGTCAGTAAATAGCACTAATGATATGCCAAACAGCGACAGAAAAATAGCTTTAAAATAAGCCGAAATTGCATGTTCGCAGGTCATAAGCTCACTAGAACATTCAGCGGCATGAGCTTTGTCTGAAGTAAACATAGTGGGACAAGAAAAGGGTGTAGTCATAATGCTCGCTAAAAACTAAAAACTAAAAACTAAAAACGCTAGTTTAGCGACTCCCTATTGCTGATGGTAGGTATTTTCAATAAATGAGTCACGAAAGTTCTTTCATCCAGTATCAATTTTTTTGTGCAAAGGCTATTACTTAGATATAGTCAAACATATCTTTACTGTGTCATATTTGGTGCCTTACTATTTGAAGTTCTGCTAATGGAAATTGCCATGAGTTATCGTTATGTTTTAGTCAGTCTACTGTTGAGTGTTTCTTTTTGTGCTCACGCCAAACCTGAACCGGCCCAAGTAGAGGTCTATCCAAAGAACTCTGCTGAAGTTACCCTGTTATCTGATGGTCAACGTTTACCTGCTATTTATTACGGTGCGCAGGGTAAGGGGCCTCATCCTACCATTATATTATTACATGGATATCCTGGGAATGAGAAAAATTTGGATGTTGCACAAGGCATGCGAGACGCTGGGTGGAATGTAATATTTTTCCATTATAGAGGCGCTTGGGGGGCAGAGGGTGATTTTTCATTTACTGGCTCGGAGCAAGATGTAACGGCGGTAACGAAATTCTTTCAACAAGCCAAAAATGCCAAGAAGTTTAAAATAGATCCTAATAAAATATCCTATATTGGGCACAGCATGGGTGGACACATGGCGGTTGCAGGCCTATTTGATAATCCTGAAGTTGCTTGTGGTGTGGTGTACGACGGGGCAAATATTGGCGTTACATTTAAAAGTGACGATGAAAAAGTTAAAAATATGTGGGCTGCGTATGCAGATTCGTTGTTTATGCTGCGTGGGTGGTCTGGTGAGGTTGCCACTAGAGAGTTAGTCGAGAAGGGGGAGCAATTAGATTTAATCACCAGAGCTCATGAAATTGGTATTCGTCCCATACTATTTATTCCCGCAGACAGTGACGTTATCCCAATTGCGGAGATAAATACTCTAGCTAACGCCATGCGTCAAGTCAAAGGTAATAATGTAAATTATAGGTTGATCAAAGACGATCATAGTTTTAATAATAACCGTTCAAAGCTTCTTAAAGTAACAGAAGAATTTTTAAATTCAAACTGTCGATAAATAAGCATAAATGTAAGTATTAATGTCAGCATCAATGGCTCTAACCCCATTGATGCAGTTCTCGTTTTATTCGGTTTTTACAACGTAAGTATAGCGTCCTCCCCCCTATCAATAATAAATAGATCCTATTAAAAATATAAATGTTTGATAAATTGTATCAAAACATGTAGATTTTATTTTCATCATAAATGAGATGTTAGCTTTCTCTATTAATAAGGATTCTGTATGAATAAAAATGCAGCCACAGCTTTTAAGCAGTTAGTAGAGACAGCTCCTATTCTATGTTACGTTGCAGATAAAAATTTAAAGTTCACCTATATCAATCCATTCTTTTCAAAAATTCATAATATATCTCAACAAGAAGCCGTTGAATTACACATATCAGAAGTTATTGGACTAGAAGGTTTTAATGGAAACTTGAAGCATTACAACCAAGTGTTGACGGGTGAAACGGTTAAATTTAATACCTCCTTCACTAAACTTGATGGTAACTCGCACTATTGCTACGCAATTTACGAGCCTTTGATGGAAAAGGGAGAGGTTGCAGGTTTCACCGGAGTGGTTATAGACACTACTGCTGAACATGAGCTAGATCGATTATCTAAAACTGATTTATTAACACAATTAAGTAATCGCAGGGAATTCGAATATGATATAGCTAACATATTAAAGAGCGATGTAACATTTAACTATGGGATGCTTATTTTGGACGTTGATTTTTTCAAAAAAATCAACGATAAACTAGGCCATGATATGGGCGATAACGCATTAATAAAGTTGGGTAACTTACTAGAAAAAATTATTGAATTTCCTAGTAAAGTTTTTCGGATCGGTGGCGAAGAATTTGTGATTCTCCTTTATGATCTCAAAGGAGCAGATGAACTTAGACGACAAGCTGATTATGTCTGTGGGAAAGTCGCCTCTTCAGTCGTTATTGAAGGGGAAAATATTACAGTAAGTATTGGTGCTATTTTATTTAAAGCGGGAGATGATCGTTCCCTCATACTTAAGAAGGCAGATATTGCGCTTTATGCGAGTAAAAACAATGGGCGAAACCAAGTGCATATTTCAAACTCAAGCTAACGCCCAACTTAAGTATCAATGGGGTCAAAGTCATTGATACTTGGCTACTAGTGAATTAGGTTTAACGCTAATTTAGTTCACATGGATTAGTGAATAATATAGCAAGACTTCCGCGTTTAAATTTACCTAATATTTCACCACATGTTGCTCAACGCGGCAGTAATCGTCAATTATGATTTTTCGCCGAACTTATTGTTCATTATTTCACCAGTACATTTCACCAAAAAATTTCTTAAAATACAAGACGCAACAAATAAGGCTTGGTGCTAGGTAGTGAACGATTTTAAGCTCAAATAGCACAACAAACAGGTAGAAAAGCATGTCCCTTAACTAGGGGGCTGATAAAAAATCATTTATATATCATGAAAGTAAATAAATAATTAATGAAAGTCATTAACTCTGACCCTATTGATATTGTTAACTCTGACCCCATTGATGATATTGATAGATTGATAGACAAGTCGATAACATAAAAACAACTGATTGATAATAGAACAAAATGGAGAGTTAATTACTATGGGAATAATACAATGATACAGATTAAAAATATTAAATCACAGCTAAGCTTAATTACATCAGCTATCGCTTTATCTGGTTTATCAGCAATGGCATTTACCCCGAGTGCTTTGGCAGAAGAGGCTAAGGTGGATGAAAACATAGAAACAATTAGTGTTGTTGGCTCAAGACGATTAGGGCGGAGTGTTGAAGATAGCCCTGTCCCCATCGACATTATAGACGCTGATGCAATTATGAATACGGGGCTTACTGAAACCAATCAAATTTTAGGAACATTACTCCCCAGCTTTAACTTTCCTCAACCTTCAATTACCGATGGTACCGACCATGTTCGACCTGCACAATTAAGAGGCTTGGCACCGGATCACACCTTAGTATTAATTAATGGTAAGCGTCGACACAGCAGTGCTTTATTAAATTTAAATGGTTCTTCTGGACGAGGTTCATCAGCTGTCGATATGAACGCCATTCCTGCTAATGCCATTGAGCGAATTGAAGTATTGCGTGATGGCGCTGCGGCTCAATATGGTTCAGATGCCATTGCTGGCGTCATTAATATTGTCCTTAAAAGTGCTAATAGTGGCGGCTCAGCATCGGTAACCTATGGTGCTAATGTCTCTACAATGGATGGAGTGCCCACTTTAAAGTCAGTGGGTGTTGGTGATGATGGTGACTTAGCGTTTGTTGAGGGTGGGGATCGCAAAGTCACTGATGGTCAAACATTAACATTAAGAGTTAACTCAGGTTTTGCGCTGGGTGAAGATGGTTTCGTCAATGTATCAGCAGAGCTTCGTAATCGCCATGCGGCCAATCGCGCTGATTATGACCAACGAGAAAATTACGCACGACTTGATGACGGTAGTCTAGACCCACGCGAATTAACAACGAATAGATATAATCACACCTACGGGAATGGCGAGGTGGACGACATCGCACTGTTTGTTAATAGTGGCTACTACCTTAACGAAAATGCTGAACTTTATGCCTTTGGCTCTTATAGCGGCCGAGAAGGTGAGGGAGGTGGATTTTATCGCCGCGCACAAGACAGTCGTAATATACAAAGTATTTACCCTGATGGTTTTTTACCGGTAATTACGTCAGATATTGCTGATTATTCTTTAGCTGCCGGAGTACGCGGTTATATCAATGATTATAATTATGATTTATCAGCAGTTTACGGTAAAGATGAGTTTCAATTTGGCGTCACTAATAGCTTAAATACCTCATTTGGTCCGTCGAGCCAGACTGAATTTGATGCCGGTACATTAACTTATGATCAACTGACATTAAATGCAGATTTTAGCAAAGAAGTCGATGTTGATATGTTTGACAGTAGCCTCAATGTTGCTTTTGGTTTTGAATATAGAAACGAGGGCTATCAAATTGAAGCCGGTGAAACGGCATCTTACGAACGTGGTACTTTTGGTAGTGGCGGTGCGGTAACTGATCCGATAAATGGTCCATTTGGCTCTGCGGGCTCACAAGTTTTCCCTGGATTTACACCCGCATCAGCAGGCGACAATAGCCGTCATAATGTCAGTGCCTATATTGATCTAGAAGCTGATATTACTGAAATATGGAATTTAACAGTAGCGACACGTTATGAAGATTATTCTGATTTTGGCTCTACGGTGAGTGGTAAAGTTGCTAATAGGATCTCATTAACTGATGAGTTTGCACTGCGCTTTTCGGCTTCAACAGGTTTTAGAGCCCCTTCTTTACAGCAACAACATTTTACCTCTATTTCCACAGTTTTCGTTGATGCTGTACCAACAGAAACAGGTACATTTTCGCCAAACAGTAATGTGGCTAAGGCGCTAGGTTCTCCGGGCTTAGACGCTGAAGATGCCATGAGTATTGGCGGCGGCTTTACTTGGACACCATTGGCTGAATTTAGCTTGTCGGTAGACTATTACCGCATTGATATTGACAATCGCATTGTCTTATCAAACAATTTATCAGGCCCTGAAGTAGAGACTTTATTAGCAGGTAGTGGTGCCAACCGTGCACGATTTTTCTTAAATGCTATCGATAGTACAACTAAAGGTGTTGATGTAGTTGCAACCTATTCTATGGATATGGCAGAGAGGGGTAATTTATTACTTAATGCCGGTTTTAACTACAATAAAAATGAAGTAACTCATGTTATCGATCCACCAACGGTATTACAAAATGCAGGATTTGATCAGGATAATTTATTTTCTGGTAATGAATTGCGTCGATTTGAAGTTGGCTCACCAAAAAGTAAATTGAACCTTAGTGCAACCTGGAATAAAGATAGTTGGTATGCCACGCTAAGAACGACACGTTATGGTGAAACACAAGACCCATCTGACAACCCTGCTCGCAATGAAGTGTTACCTGAAAAGTGGGTGACTGATCTTGATGTGAGTTACGCGTTAACAGAAAGCGTTAAGTTTACTTTAGGGGCGAATAATATTTTTGATGTTTACCCTGATACAACGCGCGAGTTGGTTGAAGATGTAACCACCTTTTCTCGATTGTTCTCTTACTCTAGCTTTTCGCCTTTCGGTTTTACCGGACGATATGTTTATGGAAAAATTAGTGTAACTTTTTAGCGGTAATCTAAAAGCTTGAGTGGTATTCGCTGCTCAAGCTTTTTCTTTACATTGATATAATTAACAAGTATTAATGGCATAAGCGTCTAAGGGAGGTTGACGAATTTTGAGCCATATTTTTAGCTTGTTAATTAACGAATTCAATTTATTCTTCATTACTTCCCAATGCTTTTTAATAACCTTACCGACTTACCTCAATTATTAACGGGGTTAGCTATCAATGGAGTCATTTATGTTGTTGATTTTTCATTGATACTGGACCCAACTGAGGGGTAGGAAAGTCTAGATCCTAGGATAATTATTTTGAGTAAAAAAATTGTTATTGCTGGTGCTGGTATTGGTGGTTTGTGCGCCGCGTTAGCATTGGCTAAAAACAAATTTGAGGTGACTGTTTACGAACGAAACTCTCAACTGGGCGAAGTAGGCGCTGGCATACAGCTTAGCCCTAATGCCATGCATGTATTACAAACACTTGGTATAGCAGACGAAGTTAAAGCCAAGGCTTTTAGTCCAGATGCAGCAGTGATGCGTCATTATAAAACGGGCAAACCATACTTTACTGTGCCTTTGGGGGATAACGCCAGACAAAAATATGGTGCGGATTACCTGCATGTTCACCGTGCTGATTTACATACGGCGCTGTATAATGCCTGTGTAAATATGAAGGTAACTATTCACTTAGGTAAAACTATTCAAAGTTACCAGCAAACCCAGCAAAATCTAACCATTGAATTTGACAACAATGACAGTATCGAAGCTGACTTGTTAATCGGTGCAGATGGTATCAAGTCAAATATCCAAGCATGTATGTTAGGCAAAAAACCAGCTGAATTTACTGGACAAGTCGCTTGGCGTGGTGTGGTCGAAGCAAGTAAACTCCCCAAAGGATTAATTAAACCCAATGCCAACCTATGGGTAGGACCGGGCAAACATTTCGTTAGCTATTATCTGCGTGGCGGCGACTTAATCAATTTTGTTGCCGTGCAAGAACGTAAAGATTGGCAAAAAGAATCGTGGAATGAGCCCGGTAATATCAATGAATTGCGCGAGACTTTTAGTGATTGGCATCCTGAAATAAGAAAATTATTAAGTGCAACAGAGCAGTGTTTTTTATGGGCTTTGTTCGACAGAAAGCCCCTTGAACTATGGTCAGATCGAAAGGTCACACTTTTAGGTGATGCATGCCATCCCATGTTGCCATTTTTAGCTCAAGGTGCAGCGATGGCCATTGAGGATAGCTATGCCTTGGCATATTGTTTATCTCGTGATGCCAATAGTGAAAACGCGTTGCAAAGTTATCAAAATATACGTTTACCACGCACCCGTAACATTCAACTTAATGCCCGTAAAAATGCCGCCTTGTATCATATGAGTTCGCCAATGGAACAGGCCAAATTAGCGCTTGTTTCAGGATTATCCCGTATTGGCCTTAGCGATAGAATCGCAGCGAACAAGCTCGACTCTATCTATGCCTATAATATCGTTGAGCAGTTATCAAGGGAGTCAGTATCAATGGGTTCAGAGTCATAGATAACTGATAGAGTGTTAATAAAATCAATGTCGTTAGCGTGCTACAATAAATACATAATAAAATCGAGTAACTTAACTGACTCGTACGTTCCAAAGAAGAGAGTTATGCTTTAAGTCGTATATTTGTCATAGGCTTTTTAATCTTATGATTAACTGGCGCGCTTAACGTTATTATTAGTTTATATTAGTTTATTAATTTAAGGGATCTGCACAATGAATAAACTCACTCAAGTTGTTTTCACAAGTTTTATCTTGTTAACGGGTTGTGCCGGAAAAGCACCAAACCTAGGTATTGAGAATGGGCAATTAACCCAATGTCCAGATAAACCTAATTGTGTTAGTAGCTTTTCAAATAATGAAAAGCACTATATCAAGCCCATTATTATTAAGGACAAGAGGTTAGAAATCAAAAACGATATTGTGAACATTGTTAATGAATTAAAAAATTCAAAGGTCACAGTGGCCGAAAATAACTATGTTAGGGCTGAGTTTACGTCTAAAATGTTTGGCTTTGTTGATGATGTAGAATTTTATTTCCCAGAAACACAGTCTAAAGATACCAGCATACATGTTCGCTCAGGCTCTAGAGTGGGTTATTCAGACTTTAACGTTAATCGAGAGCGTATTGAAACAATTCGACTTAAATTTAAAACACTTAATATCAGCGGGTCTGATTCAATGTAATATCAATGGGATCAGAATATCAATGGGGTCATAGTCATAGATTCAGACTCCCATTGATTGCAAAATTTTTCAGTATTTGGCTCTCAATAGCATGTTTTTACAGCAGCTAGCCTTATTTTTTTTTTCTTATTTGATTAGCACATTCGGCTAAAACAATCGCGCCAGCGGTTGAAACATTGAGTGAGTTACCCATACCAAACATGGGAATGTGTATTTGTTGATGACTTAGTTTTAATGCGGCTTCACTCACGCCTTTACGTTCATTACCTAAAACTAATACGCACTTAGCAGGGTAAGTCACATCAGTATAATCAACTGACTCATGGCATAGTTCAACACTATAAACTGAATAACCCTCATCCAATAAAGTTTGTAAACTTGAGGTGGTATTATCGCTATATTCAACGCAAACCCATTTAGCTTCATTTCTAGAGGCTTTTTTCATCTTTTTATCTGAAATAGTGAGCGCGCCACAAACAATAACCTTGTCGATAGCAAAAGCATCAGCCAAGCGAATAAAAGCACCGATGTTGTAGCTATTAGTGACATTGTCTAGTACCACGACCAAAGGAATTTTTGGCTTGGTTAAGTATTCATCTCGAGTTGGCTTGCTTATTCTAAGGTCTTCTTTGCTAAGTTGTATTTTTGAATGCATTATTTCTACTCTGATTACTTACTATGACGACTTATTATGACTAAGTGCTGATGCTTTTCTCCCCCTACGGCCCCTATTTCTTAGCATATAGCTGGGCCGAGGATTGTGCGACTTTATCTAGCGAAGATCAAATGAATGTTTATAAGCCATTAAACCAATTTACTTCAAGCAGAAAAAAATTAACCAGACATCCATTGTTAATTGAAAAATATCAAGGCCTCTACTAGGATTTATTCACCAGTCAAAGTAAAAGGATTTTCTTCGTTAATTATTATTTCCAACTTTTAGACCACTGCTCCCCAAAAGGGCTCCAACATAAATAACAAATGGATATTATTATTATGAAAAAATTATTAGTTAGTGTGGCGCTATTATCTATGTCTAGTCTTTCTGCCTTAGCAGTGGAAAACATCAATGATACAGTGATATACGATGTCAAACGTGGTTTTGCAGAAACATTTTCTGTCTCTCAGTTCGAGCAGTTAGGTAAGTTTAGAGTGGTGTTAAAACCCATTAGAGGATCAGATTTTGACCGTGATAAACTTGTTTTAAAAGGTATTAGTAAAGGATTTTTGAATGCTGATTTTACCATAAATCATACTTTTGTTAACAAAGAGCGCACGGGTGTCTTATATACAGAAAATGACACGATCACTATGGTTTATACTGGTGATCCAACTTGTGAAAACGGGGCAGGTAACATACCTTTTGAGGTTGAAGAAACATTATATATCGTCGCTGGCACGGGCATTTATGCGGGTGTTGAACCCGGTGGTTTTATTGTGTTGAAGGGAGTAATAAACAACTGCCCATCTCTAGCTGAATTTGGTCAAAATAATTTTGAGGTAGTAGGTGGCTCTGTAACAATCACTCAGTAAGGTTTAAACGCTTGATTATACAAAGGGAAATACTCAGTATTTGAAGTGCATAATGACTAAGCAGCCATTGCTAACTCTAAAGTCAGCTATTAATTTGGCTGACTTTAGTCATTTAATTTCTTGCCAAATTTTGAGCTTTGCTATCGAGGTTATTATCTATAGAGGTAGTATCAATAGGGTCAGCGTTTTTGATAGGATTTTAATCATTACCTGTCCCGTCCTGAAATATGTTTAACATTTAGAACCTTATTAATAAAAGTATCCAACAGACTCATCAGTAAATGCACACAAGGTGATTATACTTAGCTTTTAAATTAACTTTTAAATTAACTTTTAAATTAGCAGCTAATTACTATCTTTAAGTTAACATTTTCATTGGTGGGCTTTTATTTCATCCTAATAGTTAAAAATTTTATCCACTTAAAGCTTTGTAGTTATGCTGTTGCTATAAAACTTAGCCGGGTGTCCAATTATTTTCTAGTGGTTTCTCTAACACCAACTTTCTGTAAAATGCATTGATAGCTAGCGCAATATACGGCAATATCATGCGATAAATAATTACTAAGAGAGCCTGATATGCCTGGATTGTTACCCAATATTGACCCTGATGGATTATTAGAATATTCCGTTGTTTACACCGATCGTTCCTTGAACCATATGTCTGGTTCATTCCAGCAGGTCATGCAAGATATTTCTGCCGATCTAAAATCCGTTTACCACGCCCATAGCGCTATTGTCGTTCCCGGTAGTGGCACCTTTGGTATGGAAGCCGTTGCTCGTCAATTTGCGCGTAACAAAAAAGTCTTGGTCGTTCGTAATGGCTGGTTTAGTTATCGCTGGAGCCAAATTTTTGAAATGGGCGATATCCCTAGCAGCGAAACCGTATTAAAAGCGCAACAAACCCGTGATGACGCCCAAGCACCATTTGCTCCGCCACCGATAGCCGAGGTAGTGGCCACTATTTTAGCTGAATCACCTGATGTCGTGTTTGCGCCACATGTAGAAACCTCTGCCGGTATCATGTTACCTGATGACTATATTCAAGCGATGGCAAAAGCTGTGCACCAAGTGGGTGGTATTATGGTGCTTGATTGTATTGCGTCAGGCACTATCTGGGTAGACATGCAAGCAACCGGTGTTGACGTCTTGATTAGTGCGCCACAAAAAGGTTGGAGTGCCTCACCCTGCTGTGGTTTAGTTATGCTCAGCGAACTGGCGCGCCAAGAGATAGAGTCAACCACCAGTGACAGTTTTGCTTGTGATCTGAAAAAATGGTTACAAATCATGGAAACTTATGAAAATGGAGGTCATGCCTATCACGCGACTATGCCAACGGATAGCTTGACGCGTTTTAGAGATATTATGCAAGAAACCAAAAGCTATGGTTTTGCCAAAGTATGCCAAGAACAACTTGATTTAGGTCAACGGGTTCGCGCATTACTGACCCAACATGGCATTAACAGTGTCGCGGCTGAAGGCTTTACCGCACCGGGTGTGATCGTAAGCTTTACCAGTGATGATGAATTTCAAAACGGTAAGAAATTTGCCGCTGTTGGCTTACAGATTGCCGCTGGCGTGCCATTACAAGTAGGTGAGCGTGCTGATTTTAAAACTTTCCGTATTGGCTTGTTTGGTTTAGAAAAACTGCATAATATTGACCGAACTGTTGCGCAACTAGAACAAGCGTTGACACGTCTCTTGTAGACATATCTTGTAGTATGAACTTTGGGCGCTTGTCATGTATTTATCCATGGTATTGATGGCAAGTCGTCCAGCATTTTGGTATTAACCTTGAGCGAAATTAGTCAGAAAAATCAACTAACTCAATTTTACTTACTTAGATATTTATCGTTAATATTAGCAAGATGACAGCTTTTTAGTTAACAAATTATCTGTTATTAATTGAATTAACTAAGCGTTATATGCGGGAGATAAAATAGGGCATATTGGCCACAAGTAAAACACTATAGTGTTTAAGTATCAGTTCAGACCCATCCCCAACTTCTAGCAAGCTGCTTTATCCCCATTGATCATCCAGGCTTGTTCTTAAATTTTGAGCTGTAAGTGATGACGAAACCTAGCTATTGCGAAAAATGTTCAGCTTAACCATTTAAGTTTAGTGATATCAGTTAAGGCCATTATGTTCAATCGTCAATATTTGAATTATTTTTTGGGTAAAGTAATAAATCTCACTATTATATGATATGCCTAATTTATCCACGAGTGATTCCCCAAACGCTGTTTAGTTAGGCTTTTTATTGAGTAATAACCGCACAATTTTTTTGAACCATCTATGAGTTTATTCCCAGCTTTATTTTTTAATGTTTCTTAGCTGAGGTTTCTTCGTTAATTAGCTGTTAAATCTTTATTGATTGTGCTTACTGTTAATATACAGAGTTGACTGCTGTGATTATTTAGCGTAATTTCGACTTAGATGAATCAATCGGAAAAGTCGGATTATTCGGAAAAGTCGGAATACCCTTAAAGTTTAGAGCCACTATTAATCTCCTTAAATGACGGAGTTGAAACTAAAATACTGCCAATTAATCCAGGTTAGTCGTTCACAACATACACGACACCATGGTGGTTAGGATCAGATTTATTGAAAAATTGGTATACATCAGTGATTACTGTCGCTTTAATTGGGACAACATTGAAGCTTTTAGGCTGAATTTAATCATGTGTATTTCCTCTTGAATTCAGAGAATGTTTTACTAAAATATAAAGATGATTAGGACCATTTACCTTGGAAAATATGGATAAACAGCGTAATCAAGACAAAGTGAAAGAAGAACAAGCCAGTGAATTAGTCCTCGCTAACAAAGTACTAGCCTCGCAAAATAAAGAGAAAGATAAGCGTATCGATGAGTTAGTGTTAGCTAATCAAGAAAAAGATAAGCTTGTCTATGAATTAGTGCGAGCTAATCAAGAGAAAGATAAGCGCGCGGATGAATTAGTGCTAGCTAATCAAGAGAAAGATAAGCGCGCCGATGAATTAGTGCTAGCTAATCAAGAGAAAGATAAGCGCGCGGATGAATTAGTGCGAGCTAATCAAGAGAAAGATAAACGTGCGGATGAATTAGTGCGAGCTAATCAAGAGAAAGATAAGCGTGCGGATGAATTAGTGCTAGCTAATCAAGAGAAAGGTAAGCGCGCGGATGAATTAGTGCTAGCTAATCAAGAGAAAGATAAGCGCGCCGATGAATTATTGTTAGCTAATCAAGAGAAAGATAAGCGCGCCGATGAATTAGCGTTAGCTAATCAAGAGAAAGATAAGCGCGCGGATGAATTAGTGCTAGCTAATCAAGAGAAAGATAAACGTGCCGATGAATTAGTGTTAGCTAATCAAGAGAAAGATAAGCGCGCCAATGAATTAATTTTAGTCAATGAAGAGCTTGATTTTTTACGGGGACTTTTTAAAAAATAGCACTGTTGTATTTAGAGTTTAAATTTACCTTCTCATTTAATTGATTGTTTACTAAAAATAACTAGGACTATTTATGTTTAAAGATAATGATCAAAAACATAATCGACACCAAGCGAAAGAAAAAAAAGCCAATGAATTAGTCCTCGCTAACAAAGAACTAGCCTTTCAAAATGAAGAGAAAGATAAACGGGCCGAAGAGTTAATTCTTGCCAACCAAGAGAAAGAAAAACGCGCAGAAGAGTTAACGCTTGCCAACACAGAACTGGCCTTTCAAAATGAAGAGAAAGACAGATGGGCCGAAGAATTAATTTTAGCTAACCAAGATAAAGACAAGCGGGCTGAAGAATTAATTCTTGCCAATAAAGAGAAAGACAAGCGAGCCGAAGAGCTAATTTTTGCCAATAAAGAGAAAGACAAGCGGGCCGAAGAGCTGCTTCTAGCCAATCAAGAGAAAGACAAACGGGCTGAAGAACTGCTTCTAGCCAATCAAGAAAAAGACAAGCGGGCCGAAGAGCTGCTTCTAGCCAACCAAGAGAAAGATAAACGGGCCGATGAATTAACGCTTGCCAACCAAGAGAAAGAAAAACGAGCGGATGAATTAGTGCTTGCCAACACAGAACTGGCCTTTCAAAATCAAGAAAAAGAAAAACGTGCTGATGAATTGATTCTCGCCAATGCAGAGCTAGCCTTTCAAAATAAAGAAAAAGACAAGCGGGCCGAAGAGCTCATCCTTGCCAAAGAAGAAAAAGAACAACGCGCCGATGAATTAGTCCTCGCCAACAAAGAACTAGCTTTTCAAAACGTAGAGAAAGACAAACGGGCCGAAGAGCTCATCCTTGCTAAAGAAGAAAAAGAACAACGCGCCGATGAATTAATTCTGGCCAACAAAGAACTAGCTTTTCAAAACGAAGAGAAAGACAAGCGGGCCGAAGAGCTCATCCTTGCCAAAGAAGAAAAAGAACAACGCGCCGATGAATTAATTCTCGCCAACAAAGAGCTAGCCTTTCAAAATAAAGAAAAAGACAAGCGGGCTGAGGAGCTAATTCTTGCCAAAGAAGAAAAAGAACAACGCGCCGATGAATTAGTCCTCGCCAACGCAGAGCTAGCCTTTCAAAACGAAGAGAAAGACAAGCGGGCTGAAGAGCTGATTCTTGCTAAAGAAGAAAAAGAACAACGCGCCGATGAATTAATTCTCGCCAACGCAGAGCTAGCTTTTCAAAATGAAGAGAAAGATAAGCGGGCCGAAGAGTTGATTCTTGCTAAAGAAGAAAAAGAACAACGCGCCGATGAATTAATTCTCGCCAACGCAGAGCTAGCCTTTCAAAATGAAGAGAAAGACAAGCGGGCTGAAGAGCTGATTCTTGCTAAAGAAGAAAAAGAACAACGCGCCGATGAATTAATTCTCGCCAACGCAGAGCTAGCCTTTCAAAACGAAGAGAAAGACAAGCGGGCTGAAGAGCTGATTCTTGCTAAAGAAGAAAAAGAACAACGCGCGGATGAATTAATTCTCGCCAACGCAGAGCTAGCCTTTCAAAATGAAGAGAAAGACAAGCGAGCCGAAGAGCTCATTCTTGCCAACACAGAATTAGCCTTTCAAAATGAAGAGAAAGACAAACGGGCTGCAGAGTTAATTGTTGCCAACCAAGAGAAAGAAAAACGCGCCAATGAATTAGTCCTCGCTAATCAAGAACTAGCCTTTCAAAACGAAGAAGAAGATAAGCGTGCAGATGAGTTAGTTATTGCCAATGAAGAGAAAGATAAACGGGCCGAGGAGTTAATTCTTGCCAACGAAGAAAAAGAAAAGCGAGCCAATGAATTAGTCCTTGTTCACGAAGAGAAAGATAAGTGGGAACACGAGTTAATTCTGGCTAACAAAGAACTAGCCTTTCAAATAAAGTTAGACAGTTATCGTTCTGAAAGGGAACGTGTAGCTCAGGAATTAACCATATTTATGGATACCGCCAATGCCCCTATTTTTGGTGTTGATGCTCAAGGTAATGTCAACCAATGGAATCAAAAGTCAGCGGCTATTACTGGCTACCAAGCCGATGAAGTACTGGGTAAAAACCTAGTAAAAGAATTGATCACAAAAGATTATCGTGAGTCAGTAAACCAAGTATTACAAAAAGCCTTAAAAGGCGTGGAAACCTCTAATTTCGAGTTGCCACTTTATACAAAAGAGAATAATCCGGTCTTGGTGCTACTCAATGCCACCACCCGACGTAATGCGAATGGGGAAGCTGTTGGCGTCGTTGGGGTAGGTCAAGATATTACTGAACTTGATAGTTATCGTTCTGGAATGGAAAAAAAAGTAAAAGAGCGTACGCGTGAATTAGATACCATATTAACGTTAAGTCCAGATGGATTTGTTTTAGAAAATGCCAACAATAATATTGTTTATATTAACCCCGCCTTATTAAACATGACCGGGTTTACAGAAGATAAGTTTATTGGTAAAAGTGCTAAAATTTTTAGTGACGCAATGGCAAGTTTATATAATTCAGAACTAATGGAATATACCAATATTATTGGCAACGAAGATTGTGAACATACCATTTATCTCTCACGTCCGACGGTACGCATTATTAACTGTAAGCAAAGAACAATGCATGGCTTGACGGGTGAAAAAGAAGGCCAAGTCCTGTATTTCAGGGACGTAACCCATGAAACAGAAGTTGATAAGATGAAAAGTGATTTTTTATCAACAGCGGCTCATGAACTACGCACACCACTAGCCAGTATCTATGGGTTTTCTGAATTATTAATGAATCGTGATTATGATAAAAAAATGTCACATGAAATTTTTGAAACTATTCACCGTCAGTCATTAAATCTAAAGAAGTTATTAGATGAACTACTTGATTTATCACGTATAGAGGCAAGAGCTGGAAAAGATTTTTATATGGATAATCATTCGCTTAAAGAACTTGTAGAGCAGTCATGCGTTGAAGCGGAAGGTGCATTTAAGGGCCGTAAAGTTAAGGTCAAGTCAACCGGAAGTTGGCCGGTAATTTCTTGCGATATTGATAAAATGCGTCAGGTATTTAATAACTTGTTAAGTAACAGCTTTAAATATTCTCCTAAAAATGAAAAAGTACTATTAAAAACAAGCGAAAGAGAAAAAAACGGCATTAGGCAGTTTGGTGTTAGCATTATCGATAACGGTATAGGCATGACACCTAAACAACTTTCTCGCATTGGAGAGCGGTTTTATCGAGCAGACGACTCGGGTGCAACACCAGGTACCGGTTTAGGTGTGTCATTGGTTAAAGAAATTGTCTCGATTCATGCGGGAGAGGTTGAATTTGCAAGTGATAACGAAAAAGGAATGGTGGTAACCGTGTGGTTACCCATGGTTAAAAATTAATAGCTTGAGGAATGAACGATGAGTCAAAAAAGAGTTTTAATTGTTGACGATCAAGGTGAATTGAGAAAATTAGTCCGAATGACGCTTGATTTTGGTGATTACGAATTACATGAAGCAGAAGATGGCCAACGTGCATTGGCATTAGCCAAAGTGATCCAACCCGACTTAGTTATTCTAGACGTAATGATGCCTGGTGAAGTTGATGGTTATCAGGTCTGTGAACAACTAAAAAAAGACAGTAGTGTAAAAATTCCATATGTGATGTTGTTAACAGCGCGAGGGCAAAAATCTGACCTTGAAGAAGGAGAACGTGTTGGGGCAGACAGCTACCTTGTTAAACCCTTTAGTCCATTAGAATTAATACAAAAAGTTAATGATGCATTAACTTAACTATAAATAGATCTAATAGTTAATAGAGAGTAATCAAATGTCAGTTCATCATTTTATTGGTAATGAAATGGATTCGCTTGTTAAAAAACTTGCTGCAACGCCAACAGACATAAATCTTGTCTGGGACGTTGTTAAAGTCATGGAGACAGAAAAAGAAGACTTACAAGCTCAGCTTTTTCGTTATGCACAAGACATTCAAAAACTACTTTTTGAGCGCGATATAGCGGCAATGAATGAAAATGAAAAAAATGCCGCCTATAAACAATTAGAACGATTTAATCATGACTTTATGATTTTGATTGAGCAAAAAGAAAAATCATATCAAGCGCTTGAATCATCTCATCTTGATACTATAAGGCGTTTAGCGACAGCAGCAGAATTTAAAGATGACGATACCGGCGCACATATCATTAGAATGAGCCGTTTCTCTTCAATAATTGCGCGTGCTTATGGTCAAGATGAAAAATACTGTAATCTACTTGAGCAAGCCAGCCCTATGCACGATATAGGAAAGATAGGTATACCTGATGATGTCTTGAAAAAACCAGGTAAATTAACTAAAGCAGAATGGGTATTAATGCGTAAGCACCCCGAGTATGGCGCTAATATTTTAAGTGGTTCAGACGTTCCTGTCTTACAAATGGCGGAAGCAGTAGCTTTAGCACACCATGAGAAATTTGACGGTAGCGGATACCCCTCAAATTTACAGGGTGAGCAAATTCCTTTAAGTGCGCGCATTGTTGCTTTGGCAGACTTTTTTGATGCTCTAACCATGGATAGATGCTATCGCCCGGCATTCTCTGATGAAAAAGCACTTGCTATGGTGAAAGAAAGCAGCGGCACGCATTTTGATCCCAATGTTGTTAAAGCTTTTTTCTCTGTGAGTAACGACATTATTAATGAACGCGATAGAATTAATAAGGAAAATTAAGCTTTATTTTCGCCTGCAACCGTTTTTATATTTGGCTTTTTTTGCCTATAAAGTAGATCTCCTCACCAATGCAACTGTTATAAATTAACAGTTTCATCTCAGCGATAGATAACATAAAAAATCTGAGCAACACAGTCTTCGGCTGTTTTAACCATGGGGTTACTCTACAGAGTTGACTGTTGTCAGTGCTTAGTATACATTTTATTTATACGGAAAATGCGGAAAATTCAGAATAAAAAGAAAGGAGTTTAATTAAATGTCTCAAGTCACTGATTCAAAAGTGAAACACTGTACCTCAAAGCAAGCAGCTAGTTTGTTAGAGGTAACAACACGTACGATTCAGCTTTGGTCAGAATCAGGAATATTAAAGGCTTGGAAGACAGTAGGTGGGCACAGGCGCTTTAATCTAGAGGATATTGAAGCGCTTAAGGCTGAACTTAAGCAAGAGACTAACGCTGCTGTCGAGCACAAGTTAGTACGTGTTTTAGTGATAGAAGATGAGCCTGATTTAATTATGTTGTATAAAATGACTATTGAAGGTTGGAGTTTACCTATTATTCTACAAACGGCTAGCGATGGTTTTCAGGGCTTAATACAAATAGGCGCATGGAAGCCTGATATTGTCATTACCGATATTCAAATGCCCAATGTAGATGGTATTCATATGTTAAAAAGCCTGGTCAAAATGGAAGAATTTAACGACATGGTGGTTATGGCGGTATCAGGATTATCAAAAGCAGAGATTACTCAAAAAGGTGGCTTACCAGCAGGGATACCTATTTTCACTAAACCGATTCCATTTGATGAAATTGAAAAAATCATCAGTCAGCAATGTAAAACACTATTAAGTAGTTAATCACTATGAATAAATTATTTGTTAAACTTTTATCCCAACTTAGCGATGGCATTGTGATGTTTGATATAACAGGTAAGGTATTTTTTAGTAATTTAAAAAAATTAGGTTTTGAAGGCGTTGTGGTTGGCAATAAAATAGCCGATAACCGTGTTATGGAAGCCGTAGCTGAAATGCACACGAGTGAACTAGAGCAAGTAAAAGACATAAAGTTAAATGGCATTGGGCAGGTTGAAAACAATAACCATACGGTTATCTTTCATGAAGAAAATATGTTTTGTCTATATATTAGAAAGGAGCTTGAAAGAGTAAAGTATCAGGGACTACAAGATAATATGTTTAAACTGATTAATCATGAATTACGTACCCCTATGCAAGCCTTTACAGAGGGAGCATTTTTTCTTTCTGAGCGGCTTAACACAGACGAAATCAAGGGAGAAAATCTTGATGCTCTGATTGAATTAACCATTAACAGTGCTAAAGAAGTAACCACCAAAATGGAAAAACTACTTGAGTTGTCTGAAACTTATGGTGACGACCCCATGCGTAACAAAGAACGTATAAGCCTGGTTGAAGTGACTCGTAGCGCCATTAGCTCACTTAGCGAAATGAGTGCCAGTAAAGATATTGTTATTAGACTCAAGCAAAAAGGTGAGATTATTGGCAATTTATACGGTAGTTTTGGCTGGCTAAAACGTGCCATTACAGAATGTGTGCAAAACAGTATTGAACATAGCCATAAGGGCAGTGAAATTCATCTGCAGCTTAAGCAAAGTAGTCATTTTGCCCATATAACTATTCGTGATTTTGGACGAGGAATTTCCCCAAAAGTAAAAAACACATTATTTGAACCCTTCATAGGTGGCGGTGATAAAGAGGGATCTAGCAATCAAGGTCTAGGTATTGGGTTAAGTTTAGCTAAAACCATTATTAAAAATCATGGCGGCAATATAAAAAATGTCAATATAAAAAATGCCGTACAATTTCATATTGAATTGCCGACCGGTGGTGAAAAATCGTCGAGTAATGATTTGGATATACGCCAATCACAACTATATGCACGCGATATGGCTTTACTGATGAATAGAGACAAGTCATAAACTTAAAGCGTTATGCCACTATCCTAAAAAATGCTCATCCTTTCAAAATAAAGGGTATTTGATATGAAAAAGATCATAATATTATTAACAATCGTTTTTGCTACCCATATGGCCCAAGCGGAAAAAGTATTAAGCTTAGGTGTAGTACCGCAACAATCTGCTTCGAGTTTGGCTAAAGTATGGGTACCATTGGCAATGTTTTTGTCTAAACAAACAGGTGAAAATATTCGTTTCGCCACCGCACCTACTATTCCAGAATTTGAAAAACGCGTAGCGGTGGGCAGGTATGACATTGTTTACTTAAATCCATATCACTATACGCTATTCAGCAAATCTATAGGTTTGCGAGCGATTGCAAGACAAAAAGATAAGCGTATTCAGGGCATTATTGTTGTAGCTAGTGACAGTGAAATATCAAACCTAGCTATGTTAGAGAAAGCAGAAATTGCTTTTCCTGCTCCTGCTGCATTCGCCGCAACCACGCTCCCACAAGCCAACTTAACGCTGGGTAATATAGCTTTCACGCCAAGGTATGTGTCTTCTCATGACTCTGTCTATGCCGGTGTTGCTAAAGGTTTATTTGTGGCCGGGGGCGGTATTGTTCGCACCTTATCTACCTTGCCTAAAGCGCTGTCAAATAAATTAAAGATAATATGGCGCTCAGATGGCTATACACCGCATGCCTTCGCTGTAAGCTCAACAATAAGTCCTGAAGCTGCAGTCAAGATTCAAAACGCTTTAGTGTCGTTAAATGAGCAAGGAGAAGGCAAAAATATTCTTAGCAAGTTAGGTTTTAATACCGGTATTGTTAAAAGCACTGATAGTGATTGGGATGATGTTAGGGCACTCAACATCAAGATAATAAAACAATAAAAGAAACTCATACCAATGTTTAAATTATCATTCAAAACAAAAACCATTATGGGTATCGCACTTATCGAAACTTTTTTTCTATTGATATTGGTGTTAGAAAGTCGATCAATTTTATATGAAACCATTGAATTTGACCTCAAAGAACGTGCACACAACATTTCTACATTATTAGCGACAGCATCAGTAGACGCGGTTGTTTCTGAAGATATTGCCACATTAGAGTCAATCGTAGACTCAGCAATGATAACCTCTAATATTCTTTATATTAAGATACGCGGTTTAGATCGAGTATTAGCAGAGCGAGGTGAGCAAGCTTTTTTAGAGCGTAAATTTAAGGCCGATAACTCTATCGCTGAAAGTGAAATAGACCAAAGTTTTGATGTCTTTTCAGAGATATTTGTTGAAGGTTATCGATTTGGCCGTGTTGAAGTTGGGCTTTCTTTAGCAGAGCAGAAGGCCATAATTAAAGCAGCAACACAGAGCTTAACGACCATAGCGCTAATAGAACTGATGTTTGTAGGACTGTTTTCATTGTTGCTTGGCATAACACTAACCAAACGCCTTATATTATTGCAAGAGGCGGCGGTTAAGATGTCTCAAGGTGAAACGGGTTTGCAAATTCCTCTTGCAGGTAATGATGAGCTAACAGATGCATCGCGGGCTTTTAATTTGATGTCGACTAAAATATCAGCAGTCACTCAGACGTTGAAATCTGATAATGCTCGCATGGATGCCATCATGAATACCGCGACAGATGCTATTTTCATGATCAGTTTAGATGGTGTAGTTCACTCTATGAATAGAGCGACTCATGTTCTTTTTGGTTATCAAGAACAAGATATTATTGGCCAGAGTATGTTTGATTTTATTCCTGAACTGCATTTATGTGACATAGAGTTATCGACAGCTAGGCACGTACAGTGTGTTAATGGCGTTACCTCTAAGGGTAAAAAAATCCCCTTAGAAATTCATTCAAGTGGCATGGAGTTCAATAATCAACACTATATTGTTGGTGTAATACGGGATCTAACGATTATAAATCAGCTCAAAGATGAACTAGAAGCGGTATTTAACTTAAGTCCCAATGGTTTTTTAATACTTGCTAAAGATTTGTCTATTTCATATGTGAATCCAGCGTTCTATTCCATGTTTTCGTTAGTAACAGACTGTTTAAATGATCATGACTGGGAATGTTTTAAAGGGGTAATAGCTAAATCAATGGACTATGATCAGCATAAAGATATGAAACTATTAGACGAGTTATACACTGAAAATATTTTGTATTTAAAATTACCGGTAGAAAAAATATTACGTGTCTCTCGACAAAAAATAGACAAAACTGATGTCGACTCTTCAGATATATTATTTTTTGTTGATATTACGCATGAAACCATCGTAGATAAAATTAAAAGTGAGTTTTTAACGTCTGCGGCACATGAACTCCGCACTCCTTTAGCCAGTGTCATGGGTTTTAGTGAACTGTTAACCATTTGCAATTATGGCCCAGAAAAAACCAAAGAAATGGCCGGAAGTATCAATAAACAATCAAAGCGTCTCAAACAGATAGTGGATGATTTAATCGATGTTGCCAGTATAGAAAATAAAACGCCTGGTATGCTTGATATGGTGCAAGACACGTTAAAGATAACGCTAACTGAACTCTGTGACGAATTTTCTGGCAGTGATAACTTTCATACTATCGACTTACAGCAGCCAAAATACTGGCCTCTTGTTGCATTTGACTCATCTAAAATACGTCAGATTATCTCTAACATATTGAATAATTCATACCGATATTCTCCAAACAGCTCGGTAGTGAAAGTTTACACCACAATGAAAGTAACAGAAGAAACATCAGAATTTGGCGTGATAATTGAAGATAGCGGTATAGGAATGACAGCAGAACAATTATCCCATGTAGGTGAGCGCTTCTACAGAGCTGATACCTCTGGAAATATACCGGGCACAGGATTGGGCATAAGCTTAGTTAAAGACCTTATAAATATGCACAACGGACGATTTGAAATAACAAGTACCATTGGACAAGGCACAATTGTAACGCTTTGGCTGCCTAATATAATAATGGATCACGTCAAGCTAGATAAAATCTTATGATGAAACTAAATATATTCAAACCGGCTATCTATTGATCGGTGAATCACATCAATATAGACAAGGTAAGTTTGAAAAAAAAATCCAGCTCTATTGTGAGTAAGGTATCTAGACATAAAGATCGCAAGTGGTTTATAGATGCATGTGTAGCCCAAAATAATAAAATCACTAATAGTGCTGACAGCAAAATTCCCTGGGATAGAGAACATTTAACTCGCCGTATGAAGTTTGTTAGCTGCAGGGATTATAAAAAATGATGCCTATAAGTAAACAGAAAATAAACTTGAGCTGAAAGTACTTTATGACTTAAGTTATTGTTGAACGTAAGCGTATAGCTAACAGCAGCTGCCGTTAGCTATACGCTTACGATTAAATGCAGGTCAAATGTAGGTTGGACTTTAGTCCATCGGGTTAAATGTAATTTAACCCGATGGGCATAAATAAAATCAAGAAAACAATAACCGCGGCAGGTGTTTGTTGGCCCATTAGGTTAATCGTCCGCTTAACAGTTGACGGACTTAAGTCCGACCTAAAAAATACTGGCACAAGGCTAAAATTATTACCCGTAGTTACTGTGTAGTTGATGTATAGATGAAATGCAGGTCAAATGTAGGTTGGACTTTAGTCCATCGGGTTAAATGTAATTTAACCCGATGGGCATAAATAAAATCAAGAAAACAATAACCGCGGCAGATGTTTGTTGGCCCATTAGGTTAATCGTCCGCTTAACAGTTGACGGACTTAAGTCCGACCTACAAAATACTGGCACAAGGCTAAAATTATCACCCGTAGTTACTGTGTAGCTGATGTAAAGATTAAATGCAGGTCAAATGTAGGTTGGACTTTAGTCCATCTGGTTAAATGTAATTTAACCCTTTTGGGCATAAATAAAATCAAGAAAACAATAGCCACGGCAGATGTTTGTTGGCCCATTAGATTAATCGTCCGCTAACGGTTTACGGACTAAATGCCGACCGACAAAGGCAATCTCGAGCCTTATTTTTTTTCTGCGGTTTTATGATATTAATTAACGCCACAATAACTCACTAATTAACTCTCTTGATTAATAATTGGCTTTCCTGGCTCAGTTTTACTGATCACTAACTCAATGGTTGAAAAAAGCGCCTGATTTGGATATCCATCAGCAATCAGTTGATGCTGTAGTTGAAATGAGCGAATGGCATCTCTACTTTTAGGCCCCCAAATACCATCGGGTTTACCTGTTTTAAACCCTAAGCTATTAAGCTGGCTTTGGAGGTTTTTCATTTGGACAACACTAAAGGATTTGATCTGAGTTTGTGCTTTGTTAAAAAATTCGATGCCTTTAGCGCCAACTAATTTATTAGCTAATATGCCAACGGATAAGGCATAACTCTTTGAAAGATTCCAGGTCATAATGACATTGAAATTAGGGTAGAGTAAGAATGCTGGCCCTTTATGGCCTGAGGGCAGATAAAGCTCAGCCTGAATATCATAAGCGGGTAAGGCTTGCTGGTTAGTTTGTTGAACACCTAACTGCTGAAAATAATTCAGCGGGTAATATTGATCAAAAGCGACTTTATCAAAGGCAAAGTTTTTCGGTAATTTAACTTCTCTGCCCCAACGCTCTTTTGACTGCCAACCTATTTTATTTAAGTAATTAGCCGCTGTGGTTAAAGCGTCAACCTCACTTTGCCAAATATCTACTTTGCCATCATTGTCACCATCAACCGCATATTTTAACAATGCAGTTGGCATAAACTGCATATGACCCATAGCACCAGCCCAAGAGCCTTTTAGTTGCTCAACAGAGACCTGCTTACGCTCTATTAAGGTGAATAAGTTTAATAGTTCTAGAGTGAAAAACTCACTACGGCGTTGATCACAAGCTAAGGTTGCCAAGGCATTCAATACCGACATTTTACCTTTGTGCTTGCCAAAAACAGTTTCTAAGCCCCAAAAAGACACTAGATATTGGCGGGGAATACCGTATTCTTTTTCTAACTTATCAAATAACGTTTTGTTATTTTTTAACTTTTCTTTACCCACACGAAGATGGTAAGCACTCACTCTAGCTTTAATATATTGCTCAAAGGTTTGCGTAAACTCAGGTTGTTTTTTATCTAACGCAATAACGCGCTTAATAGGGGAGATATTATCAATAACCGTTTCAGTGATATAAGTAGAAAATCCTGCGGTTTCAGCGCGTTGCGCTAAATTAACTTTACATTGGAGAAAGTTTTCATCGGCAATCGTCGCATTGGCCAGTATAGGGAAAAATAGACAGATGATGATTAATTTTTGATAACTAAAAAAATTAACACTTTGTTTAACAAAAGGGTTTGATAAGTTCATGAATGAAGCTTCCTTAGCTCAAAGTAAAGTTGAAAACGAAACTGAAAAATATAATAGCATCGTTAGATTGAAAAAATAAAAATAAAAGTAAAGAAATTCACTAGAGAACCCCAGTGAGCCCAAATAACTAGGCTAAAATAAAGGGCGTTTAACGGCCTTTGTTAGTCGCGGCACTCTAACGCCAAACAATAAAATAAAGGTTAAATGGGCAAGGTAAGTGAGTTGAAAAGGGTGCTTTATATTATTGACAGAATAGGGCATTAATTTAATAGAATTGGTATAATTTCACCCTGAGTAATTTCTCCCTGTATAAGGCTGGTAATGCTAGCCACAAATTATCTGATATAGCTGGACTATAGCCTGACTGTAGCCTTGTGGTATATCAAGCTGGGAAATACAGTTCTAATCCTAATCTAAAGGCAATGTCAGTTCATGGTAGAAAATAGGAGTCAATTGCAGCGCAATTATGACCAGCAAGGTTATTTTGTTATTAGAAATTATTTCACGGTGGCTGAAATTGCAGAGCTTAGAGCCGTGGTATTAAAGTTTCATCAGTTATGGCAACAAGACAATGCAACATTTTATCAGGAGGAGGCTTTCAACTCTTCGTTAATTACTGGCAGTGAGTATTTAGCCTTTGATGATAGGGTGCAGCTGTTTAATTTTATCAGTTCAAAAAAAATCATGGACGTTGTCGAGGCGATTGTCGCGAATAATCCTGCCTTTATGAATACGCAATTATTTTTTAATCCAGTTAACCCCAAACAAAAAGATTTTTGGCATCGAGACTGTCAATATGATCATGATGTTGCAGGGCAAAAGCTTGCTATAAAGCAGACACAAGTATTACATCTTCGTGTGCCATTATTTGATGAACTTGGCATGGAACTCGTGCCGGGTACTCATAAGCGCTGGGATAATGATGAAGAATTTAATGTCCGCCAAGAAGAAAAAGGCAGCCTTAGTAGTGACGACCTTGCTAGTGGTGAAAAAATTAAGCTAGCGGCGGGTGATTTGTTAGTTTTTTCAGCTGATATGATCCACCGTGGTTTATACGGATTAGACCGATTAGCGTTAGATATTTTAGTGTTTGATTCAGCCGGCGATTTTGCAGATTATGTTGATGACGATTGTTTGCCTGATACCTCAATGCTAGATAAAATTGACGATCCCAGGTTATTCATTAATACCCTTAACTTAAAGTTGAACGGCTGATATGTTAAAAATACCCTTAGCGGTTCAGTGTTAATTCAGTGCGAGTTCAGTAGGCACTTAAAGTTAGAGCTTGACGCATGACTTTTGATTTACTCGCCGTCATGCACTACTAATGGCGTGAAAGTTAGCTGTTGTTATCAGTGGTATTCAGATAGAATTCGGCCCTTACTTTTTAGCGACTGGCAAAAAAGTAAGCGTTAACGCTCAGCAACTTCCTATTTTTTCTAAAACGGCATGAAACAAACAATGAATGATAAAACAATAGTAACTCATAACGGTAATTTTCATGCGGATGATGTTTTCAGTATCGCTGCACTTAAAAGCATTCTTCCTGCTTTTACTCTTATACGCACACGAGATTTAGCCGTTATTGCCAAGGCTGATATTGTGATTGATGTAGGCGGTGAATATAATCCAGATGCAGGCCGCTTTGATCATCATCAACGTGGCGGCGCAGGTGAGCGTGAAAATGGTATTCCTTATTCTTCATTTGGTTTAATTTGGCAAAAGTATGGTGTAGAAATATGCCACGGTGATGCAGATGTTGCTAAGTCGCTTGATACCGGTTTGGTATCAACCATCGACGCTATTGATTGTGGTCATGTTCAAGGGGTTTCAACCGGTATTAGCCTGAGCCAAACTATTTCAATGTTTAACCCAACGTGGCAAGAAGACAGTCATTTTGATCTTTGTTTTGATGAAGCGGTGGAGTTTGCCTCGCGAGTTTTAGCCCGTTTTATTGCTTCTGCAAGCGGTGGCATTAATGCTAAATCAATTGTGGCGAAAGCTGTTGAGAACGCAGCAGACCCAAGGGTTATCGTATTAGAAAAATACACGCCTTGGAAAACAACTGTTCACACGCTATCTAAAGAAGCCTTGTATGTGATTTATCCGTCGGGCTCTGGACCCTTTAGAATTCAAACGGTACCGGTTGAATTAGGCTCATTTGAAGATCGCAAGCCATTGCCTAAAGCATGGGCCGGTTTAGCGGATCAAGCACTACAAGACGTCAGCGGTATTGATGACGCTATGTTTTGTCATAATGGTTTATTTATTGCCGGTGCACAATCGTTTGAAAGTGTGATGAAAATGGCCGCTATAGCACTAGCAGAATAAGCCTAGCACTTGTTAAGATAAAGTTTTAGAATGTTAAATTAACTGTATTTAAGGTAAATAAATTAGCTTAAATACAGTTAAACAAGGATTTACTGCGCGTTAATAGCGGCTTGCATAGATTGCTCTGCTACTTGTTCTAACCAAGCAAAGTCTATTGTTTGGTGAGCTTCACAAATAAACCAAGGTTCGCGTGAATCAGGCTCTAGCATCACACCATTGTCGATTAAATTAAGCGCGAATTGGGTATATAAATCGCTGTTAGTTTTTTTCCAGTCACGATAGTTTTGCGGTACTTTTGCGCCAAAGTGCACACCAAACATAGCATTTGGGCCGGCAAAACAATGTTCAATATCAAACTTGCTAAAAACACGAGAAAGTAAGGTTTGAATTTTTTGCCCTATATGGTCAATAGTTTCAAGCGCATCGGTTTCTTTGAGTATCGTTAATGTTGCTTTCGCCGCACTTAATGCCACCATGTTAGCGGTATAAGTTCCGCCATGAGTTACGCCATTTTTGTCAAAAGAAATAGCGCCCATTACCTCGGCTTTGCCACCAAAAGCAGCGACAGGATAGCCATTGCCCATGGCTTTAGCGTAAGTGGTAATATCGGCGTGAATATTATATAAGGCTTGAACGCCACCTTTAGCAACACGAAAACCCGTTTTTACTTCGTCCATAATCAGTAAAGCGCCGTTGGCATCACAAATGTCACGTAGTTTTTGCATGTAGGCTTGCGTTGATGCAATAGAGCCACAATTGCCCATAATAGGCTCAATTAAAATAGCGGCTATGTCATGGCCATGTTCGGCAAACACAGCGTCAATGGCATTAAAATCGTTTAGCGGCACACTCACTTGATGTTCGCGGGTACTTTGTGGAATGCCGGCGCCAAAAGGAATGATTTCTGGCGAGTTTATATCGTCAGCATCCCAGTTATCCACGTCAGATTTCCACATAACTTCATCATGTAGCCCATGAAAACCGCCTTCAACCACCACAATTTTATTACGCTGGGTATAACCCCTAGCAGTGCGTACAGCACCAATAACCGCTTCAGTACCTGAATTGGCAAAACGCATTTTGTCGATGTTAGGACAAAGTGATTTCACTAACTCAACCACGTCAGAGTCAAGCCCGGTAGAAAAGCCAGAAATAGTACCCACCTCAGTAATGGCATTAATAACGGCGCTATCCACACGTTCATCACGATAGCCTAAAATAATAGGGCCGTAGGCTAAACGAAAGTCAACAAAGGTTTGCTCGTCGCAATCGGTTACTGTGCAGCCTTTCATGCTACTCAAAAATACGGTATTTTCTTCTCCCCAATAACGGTAGCTATCGGCAACACCTAACGGCATATTGGTGTGGGCTCTTTTGAGCATTTGGGTACTATTGGGTTTGTTTTTTTTGGTCATAAGAGGTTCCAATCAAACTGATTTATTTCAATATTTGGACTATAAATTTAATGCTCGAGATAATACAGGGATAGTGCCAAGTCAGGAAGTGCTAGTTACACTTTTTCGAGACATATGAGTGAAGGTTACTTATTCTTAGCCAAAGTTTTAGCCAAAGTTTGCAGTTCAAGTGAACAGTGAAAATTTTAGCTAAATTTTTACTTCACTTTAAGCCGTTAACCAATTAACTAATTAACCAAAGCGCGCTTACGTATGAACAACAAAATAAGTGCATAAAAAAAGCCCTTACCTATCACAGGTAAGGGCTTTTTAATTAGCGAACAGCTAGTATAAAATTAATCCTTGTTCGCTAAAATTCTCAACTTAAGTCTTGTAAAACTAGCTACTATAAACCGAAAGTACGAGACACAGATAAAACAATGCGTGAATCTGCACTATCCATATTCATATTGGTATCTTCAAGTGCCAGATTAAAATCAAAGCCTTCATAACTGGTCATATATTCAACACGAGCATGATTGTACGATTCATTACCATTCCAAGACCATTCATTGACATCGCTTGACGTTGAACGATCGAAACTGGCTCTAACATTATGACCTGGAGCTACTTCAAAAGTATGAGCAACCATGGTGATATAATGTCCAGCATCAAGACCAAAATAGTCCCAGCTGTACCAAAAGTTTAATTCGGTATTACCTAGCGATGAATTGTAGTTAAACTTGGCATAAGCCTCTGGATAGTTATAAGTATCTGAAGCAGAATCACCGTGGTAGGTATAGTAAGCAATACCGGCATCAAGGCCTGTTTTTGCGTCAAGTTGAAAATACTTTCCTACGTAAACATCCAACTCAGCATTGGTGTCCTCAGCGCTGCCAAAATCTACGGTTGATGCCCAAGCGCCAGTATAAAAACCGTCAGCGCCTGCGTAATCTAAACTTCCTTGTAACGCAGGATCATTGCCTGTTTGGCTAACACCATTAAAGGTATAGTCAGACGTTAAATTAACTGTTGCCGATACATCAGCTAATGCTGCTGAAGAAGTGGCTAGTAAAAAACTTGTTGCTAAGGCAATAATACTTTTATTCATTATTTGTATACTCATTTAATTAGGTTACTTGTTCTAGTTTGGTAAAATCGATTTTATTTTCTTCGGGTGAACTCTCTATTGCCGCTACTTCGTTAAATTTTCTTAATAGAATATAACCAAAGCAAGTGAAGAATAGTCCGATAACTACAGCGCCAACCCATTGGATTTTCAAGAAATCTAATTTGAATAGCAAGGTGAGTAAACTCAAGGCAATAATATTACCAAAGAAGTATTTAACTCTACCTATACGCGCTACGCCTATCTTCAAATTGTCTGTGTATAAGCGGATCAATGAATCGAGAGAGTTAATGACAAAAGTAATGCCGACAAATGCCATGGCAAGATTATAAAAGCCAGAAGTATCTATGCCGTTCATGCTGTAGTAATACAAGACGCTAAACCATACTGCGATCGGAATAGATGGAAAGATCAACATCGCCAGTAGTACTTGATAAGTGCGTAAACCACTGACAAAACGGGCGGTAAATTGGCCAATCATAATGCTCCATGCAAACCACCAGTAAAGGTAGAACTCATGATAAGCATTCATTGGCAGCACAAATTCGTGGATGCTACCAAAGTAGCCGCCCAACATGGAAAAGGTATTGGCAAATTCGCCAATGCTAGAGTTTTCACCAAAAAATGCGCCGCCCCACATCACGGCAATCAAAGCGAGAAACAGCCAAGTGGTCGATAGGCTCAAAATGCGCACATAACGTATGTTGGTACTTGAATACACCGCAAAGGCGATCACCAGTAATACAATTAAGTAAAAACTGCCAACAACAGACTCACCATCACCAAGTTCTGGCATATACCAAGGTAAGTTAGACAGTAATAAATAAGCGGTAAATGCACAGGTGCCGATAATCACGACGTTATTAATGAATTTAACCAGCGGAATTTCAAAAAATCGTACGCGCGGCTCAATAACACAAAAGTAAAAACAGGTAAGAAAGTAAAAGCTCCAAATAAGAAAGGCCCAAAAACCAAACTCAATAGCTAAAGGATTGGTGAAACCATATTCAGGACTGGTGGCTAAATCGGCGTAACCCGCAAACTCAGTTAATGGGAACATAATAAGTCCCACATCGAGTCCAGAGGTAAATAAAATGGCAATAAAGGTGAAGGTTTTAACGGGCGTTACACCAACACAGCGAATATTGCCCCATCGATATAATATAAATGCAATTGCGGAAAAGGTAAATAACATTCCGGCTGATAACCATGTGGTCATGATAGTGTCCTTATGATGTTTTTAATCAATATTAAGATAATTAACTCCCATTTTTTTCTTCTAGTTATAGTGTTCAATATCAAGCTGTTAAGCTTGAAAGATCCATTATCTTGCCATGTGATATACCTAGGTATATCACATGGCGATGATAATTAATTTTGCTTAGAACACTGATGATTACACTTTAGTTGGTAGTGCGTTTTGCTGCAGTTGAACGTTGTTGTTCTTGCCAGTTACCCGCTATGGTAACTGCGGCGTTAGATGGCGCTAACAGTGCTCGAGAGCGAATAATATCGGCGGCACGTTCAGCAACCATAATGGTGGGTGAATTAAGGTTACCGTTAGGAATTGTTGGGAATATTGACGAATCAACTACTCTCAGTCCTTCAATACCATGCACGCGCGTTTGTGGGTCAACCACAGCCATTGCATCTGTACCCATTTTACATGAGCAAGAAGGGTGGTAGGCACTTTCAACCGACTGGCGCACAAAACTGTCAATTTCTTCATCTGTTTGCACATGAAGGCCAGGCTGAATTTCTTCGCCACGATAGTTATCAAGCGCTTGCTGGTTGATAATTTCACGTGTTAGGCGAACACAGGCACGAAATCCTTCACGGTCTGCTTCGTGTTCAAGGTAATTAAAACGAATTTCTGGGTGTACCTTAGGATCGTTTGATATCGCCTTGATTTGCCCACGACTTTTAGGCTTATTATGGCCAACGTGGACTTGAAATCCGTGACCTGCAAAAGCTTCTTTACCGTCATAACGCATGGCTGCTGGTAAAAAATGATATTGTAAGTCGGGCCATTCAACACTGGCTTTAGAGCGAATAAAACCACAAGACTCAAAATGGTTGGTTGAACCTAAGCCTTTTTTACTTAATATCCAGCGCGTACCGATCAGCAGTTTACTCCACCAATCTAACTTGCCATTAAGGGTGATCGGCTGTTTGCACTTAAATTGAAAATAAAACTCTAGGTGATCTTGCAAGTTTTCGCCAACACCGGGTAAATCGTGTTTTACTTCAATATTAGCAGCTTCAAGCGCGGCTTTAGGGCCGATACCCGACAGTTGTAAAATGTGCGGTGAGCCAATAGAGCCAGCCGATAAAATAACTTCTTTATGCGCCGTAATATCAACCACTTTACCTTTGTGCTCGTACCTAACACCAACGGCTTTCTTACCCTCAAGTAGCACTTTATGTACTAGTGCATGGGTAATAACCGTTAAGTTGTTACGCACCATGGCTGGTCGTAAATAAGCGTTTGCCGTTGATGCACGCACGCCGTTTTTAACCGTCATGTGCATCGGGCCAAAACCTTCTTGTTGACCGGCATTATAATCTTGAGTTTCAAAATATCCGGCTTCTACTCCAGCATCAATAAAAGCTCTGTAGAGCGGGTTTTTCATTTCATTGCCGTTGTTTACACCCAACGGGCCATCTTTTGCACGATATTCATTGGCACTAAATGCCCAGTCTTCTGACTTTTTAAAATAAGGTAAACAATGAGCGTAGTCCCACTCATGTGCGCCATGTTGTTGCCATTCATCAAAATCTTTGGCGTGTCCACGTACGTAAACCATGCCGTTGATTGAAGACGAACCGCCTAAGACTTTACCTCTAGGGCAATGCATACGTCGATCATCAAGAAACGGCTCTGGCTGGCTTTCAAATTGCCAAGCGTATTTTTTTGAATTCATCGGAATAGACAATGCGGTGGGCATTTGAATAAAAATACTTTTATCGCTGCCGCCGGTCTCAATGAGCAAGACATTGTTATCACTGTCTTCACTGAGACGATTTGCTAAGACGCAGCCAGCAGAACCTGCACCTACAATAATGTAATCAAATTTTTCGCTTTTCATTTTAAACCTTTTTAATAATTTACTGCATGAAGACCTTTTTACGATTTAACTATCGAACAATATTCGTGTTGTTCTGTGCGTTAAAAAGGACTATCGAGTGGCTGTAATCCGATATACACCGCTTTAATTTGGGTGAAATAATTCAGCGTAGAAAGGCCATTTTCTCGACCGACACCTGAACTTTTGTAACCACCAACAGGCATTTGCGCAGGTGAGGCGCCAAAGCTGTTTACCCAACAAATACCGGCTTCTATTTGATGAACGACTCGATGCGCACGGGTAATATCTTGGGTAAATACGCCCGCGGCTAAGCCAAATTCTGTGGCATTGGCTCGGCGGATCACTTCGTCTTCATCGGTAAAGGGTAATACGCTCATAACAGGGCCAAAAATTTCTTCACGGCAAATGGTCATCTCGTCGGTACAATCACCAAAAATAGTTGGTGCAACAAAATAGCCATTAGGTGCATTATCTGGCTTAAGTGATGTGCCACCATGCACAAGTGTTGCCCCTTCTTTAATACCAATATCGATGTACTCTTGTACTAATTTCATATGTTTAGCTGAAATTAGGGCACCAAAGTTAGTCTCAGGGTCCATTGGATCGCCAATCACAATATTCTTTTTAGTGCGTTCGAGTAGCTTTGCTATAAAAACTGGATACAGTGATTCTTGTACGAATACGCGCGTTCCGTTTGTGCAGACTTCGCCTTGGGTATAAAAATTACCTAACATAGCAGCAGAAACAGCATTGTCGATGTCAGCATCATCAAAAATGATCAGAGGTGATTTACCCCCTAACTCCATAGTGACATCTTTTAATGTACTCGCTGCAGCGGCCATCACTTTTTTACCTGTACCGACTTCACCAGTAAAAGAAACTTTAGCAATCTCTGGATGATGTGTTAACCAAGCGCCTACTTCTCCAGCGCCTTGAACCACGTTAAATACGCCGTTGGGTAATCCTGCTTCGGTAAATATTTCTGCTAGCTTTAATGCGCCCAATGGGGTTTCTTCAGAAGGTTTAAAAATCATCACATTACCGCAAGCTAATGCAGGTGCTGCTTTCCAGCAAGCAATTTGTAATGGGTAGTTCCAAGCACCAATACCGGCGCAAATACCTAATGGTTCACGGCGTGTATAGTAAAAATCACCATCAACAGCTTGTTGGGTTCCTTCTATGCCAGGCGCTAGCCCCGCAAAAAATTCGATAGAGTCAGCGCCGGACAATACATCAACTTCTGATGCTTCTTGCCATGGCTTGCCAGTATCAAGTACTTCAACTTTGGCTAATTCGTCATTACGCTCGTGTAATAAGGCTACGGCTTTCAGTAAAATTCGGCTACGTTGCGTAGCACTCATGGCAGACCAAGTCGCAAAACCAAGTTTTGCACTGGCTATCGCTTTTTCTTTAACCTGTTCGTCGGCAACTTCAACTTGATAAATAACTTTGCCCGTTGCCGGGTTAATCACATCAAATGTTTCACCACTGGCATTATCTATATAAGTACCATCGACATAATTTTTATAACGTATTACTGACAAGTAATATCTCCATATTGGTTAATTTGTTCATTGATAAAGTTTTTACATAATTGTTCAGCTTGGATAAATTCTGCATCAGGCCTCGGACTTAATGCACAGCGCAGCCACAAGCCATCAATCATTGCCGCGGTTTTCATCGCCGCTATTTTTGCTACATCTTCTGCTAGTAATTGACGATATGAAAACAGCAGATTGCTATATAAGCGCTTACTATTGATATTTTGTAATCTTTTAAGCTTTGGATCATGCATTGACTCGGCCCAAAAGCTCAGCCACGTTTTTATCGTGGGAGTAGAGCGTTGAAATGAGGTGAAGTTGGCCTCTATCACCATTTTAAGTCGCTCGGTTGCATCAAGTTGTTGCCTAGGAATGCGCTCAACCAAGGCTAACCTCAGCTGTTCTAAAAGGTGCATTATGGTGGCTTCAATTAGGCCCTGTTTGCCACCAAAATAATGACTGATAATGCCCGAAGATAGGCCGGCAATACGACTAATGGTAATGATGGTGGTATTTTGTAAACCATACTCGCCAATCGATTCTATCGTGGCATTAATGAGTTGTTGTTTACGTATGTGTTTCACTCCAACTTTAGGCATAGGCTTCTTTATTTTTTATTGATTGAACGTTCAATTAATATCTATACTAACGGTTTTTGATGAAGTTATCAAACTTGCTTGCAATAATAAAAATAGCGGCAGGTACCGAAACGTGCGGTTTCTGTTATTTTTCCTGCGTTATAGGTGAGTAATAGTCGCTATAAAATATAGGGTATAAGTACCGTTAAAGCTTAGGGGTCTAATGATAATTTTTGGCTGAATTGACCTAGATGTTGTTATTTTTACTTAAGGTGTTTTGGCATAGGTAATAGCAAGTTGATTAATTACTAGCTCATTTTTAAGGGGTAAAATGAAAAAATACGACCTTATATAATTTATAAAATGCATAACTACAGACTACATTTCATCTCTCATATTTAGCCATTTTTCCAGACAAAAAAGTAGCACACTTAATCAAATGGCTATCACTAGAACTGGCCGGGCTAAAATTTCCCTGCGCCTTTGATGCTAGCTGGAGAAAGATGCTAGCTGGAGAAAGATACCAGCGGGAGAAAGGTGGCGTTGAATAAAGTGATGAGTACTTTTGTGTCTCAACAAATTAACAGCGAAAGTAAAAGTCGTCACGCTATTCTATCTACACACTGCTGTTTGGGCTTTATAAAAGTGATAAAGCCCAAAAGTTTAGCATTTAGAGTTTAATGTGTTGTGTAAAGGTGTCGAGCAATTCGTCTTTTCTATGTGTGACAAAGAGTAGGGTGGAGTTACTCTCTATCATGATCATTTTAATGATTTTCAACATACGATGACGATTAAACTCATCTAAACCTTGTGTTATTTCATCAAGGATCAATAACAATGGCGCTTTAATCAGCGCTCTAACAATAAGGGCTAATCTTTGTTCACCAAAACTTAACTCGTTAAATAATATTTTTTCTTTATTATTTAAGCCAACCTTTTTTAGCCATTGCTGAGCGTATGTTGTTTGAAATTTTTCAGGCTGTTGGTACAAGCCGATAGAGTCAAAAAATCCGGACAGTACCACTGTCAGTAGATTTGAGTTTACTCGATATTGACGATGTAATTCAGGCGTGACTATACCCATATCTTTTTTTAGTTGCCAAATGCTTTCTCCACTACCTCGTTGATAGCCAAATAGGGTTAAATCATTACTATAGCATTGTGTACAATCGCCGGTTATTAAGTGTAATAACGTTGATTTACCGCTACCATTTGGACCGGTAATTAAGGTATGTTGTTGTGGTTTAACGGTTAAATTTAGCCCCTGAAAAACGGTTTTATTTTGATAGCGCACTGTGCCATTAACTAATTTGACCAAATAATCATGCGGATTTAACGCTGTGTTATAAAACTGTTCGGGCAGGGTTATTTTATCATCATCATTTTTAAAAAAATCGTCGAGCTTAGCTTGTGTATCAGCGCAATGCTGAGCACCAATAACATTAAGGTCACCCTGTTTAATTATCGCTAATTGCTCACACCATTTGGGAATGTCGCGACGATTTCCTAATAAAAGAATGACGGTTATATCACTATTTTGGATAATATTTTTAAACAACATCGATAAGGTTTCGCTACTTTCTTGATCTAAACTGTCAAAAGGGTCTTCACAAATAATCAGCTTTTTTTCATCTAACAGCGCTGAAAGTAAAAGCAGTTTACGCCCTTCGCCTGAGCTTAATTGCCGGTAACCTGAGGTTAATAAATGCGCTAAGCCTACTTGCTTGATTAGTGGATGGTTTAGTTTATCTTGAGGTAAAAACTCTTGCACAAGTGTGCCAACATCCTGCTGATCTTTAAAGTCGCTGGTATCGATTTTTAACTCGTGTTCATAAATCTTTTGTTGTTGCTCAAAAGAAATAATAGCGATTTCATTTGGCGCAGGTAGCAAGATTACCTCGACAGAATGTGGCGTTAATTCACCCGATAATAATTGAGCCAGCTGTTGTTTTCCTGAATCATTGGTGCCCATTACACACCAAGTTTTAGATTGTCCAATAGGCCAACTCTCGATCATTAATTTTGTATGACAGTAACTTTTAATATCAAATTTATTCAAGATAACCAACTTTTTAAAACAGTATGCGCTATTATTTTCTACCACCTTGCGCTTTGCAAGCCTAATAATAGATATTGTTTTATTTCAGAGGTTAATTCACTTCACTCGACGCAGACCTTAATGCCGTTTGAATTTTCATCAAAAGGCAAAAATAAAAAATCATCATCGTATGGAAGTTACTTATAGCCGTTTTATCAATGAGCGGATCTGCTGTTTATGTAGTTGAAATGTATACATAAAAACCACATTAGCCGCTTGTTTTAGCAAGTGAAATACTCAGAAAATCAGTTAGCTTGGTCATCTGTTTTATCGGCAAAAGCATCGGTAATAGAGTCGGCAATATAATCGACAGTATAGCGGGCAATAAAAAACCCCTAATAATAAATATTAGGGGTTTGTGTTTAGACTTTAGCTAGTCAGTGAATTAACCTCTAGCTAATAATGAATGAGACTTTAGCGATTAACCGTTGCTAACATCTTCAAAGTCAGCATCAATAACATCTTCGCTTTTAGCTTCATCGTTGGCCGCCTCACCTTGATGTTGTGTTTCTTGGGCCTTTTCAGCTTGCATGATTTTACTGTAGGCTGCTTGCAAGGTCTTTTGTCGCATTTCAATCGCGGCTTTGTCATCACCATTAACGGCCATTTTTAGTTGCTCAATTAAAGTTTTAAGCTCAGTTTGCTGATCATCACTCAAACTTGCCATTGATGTTTGCACAGTATGAATTAATTGATCCGCTTGATTACGTTGCTCAACTAACTCACGCTTTTGCTTGTCTTCAGTGGCGTGACTCAGTGCATCGTTTACCATGCGATTAACTTCGTCTTCTGTTAAGCCACTTGAAGCGGTAATTTTAATGCTTTGCTCCTTACCGGTTGCTTTGTCTTTCGCGGTGACATTTAAAATACCGTCCGCATCAATATCAAAGGTAACTTCAACTTGCACTGAACCGCGTGGGCCAGGCTTAATATCAGTTAAGTTAAATTGACCTAACGATTTGTTGTCTGTCGCCATTTCACGTTGGCCCTGTAACACATGTACCGTTACGGCGGCTTGATTATCTTCTGCCGTTGCAAAGGTTTCAGAAGCCCGTGTTGGTATGGTGGTATTTTTCTCAATAAGCTTGGTCATTACCCCGCCTAAGGTTTCAATACCCAGTGACAATGGCGTTACATCAAGTAACAATACATCGCCCACTGTGCCTGACAACACACCCGCTTGTATGGCAGCACCCATGGCAACGGCTTCATCTGGATTAACATCTTTACGTGGCTCTTTACCAAAAAAGTCTTTAACAGCTGCTTGTACTTTTGGCATGCGTGATTGACCACCAACCAAAATGACTTGGCTAATATCCGCTTTGCTTAAACCCGCATCCTTCAATGCTTGTGTACATGGCGCTATGGTGCTTTTGACTAAGTCATCAACTAATGACTCTAATTTAGCCCGAGTCACTTGTATTTTTAAGTGTTTAGGGCCGCTAGCATCAGCGGTAACGTAAGGTAAATTTATGTCAGTTTGTAATGCTGACGACAATTCTATTTTTGCTTTTTCCGCCGCTTCTTTAATACGCTGTAACGCTAAAGGGTCTTGTTTAATATCAATACCGCTTTCTTTTTTAAACTCATCAGCCAGGTAATTGATTAAGCGTAAATCAAAATCTTCACCACCTAAAAAGGTATCGCCATTAGTGGCTAATACTTCAAACTGTTTTTCACCGTCAACATTAGATATTTCAATAATAGAGACATCAAAAGTACCACCACCTAAATCGTAAACCGCCACTTTTTGGTCAGCTTTACTATTTTTGTCTACACCGTAAGCTAATGCAGCCGCGGTAGGTTCGTTAATAATCCGCTTAACATTAAGCCCTGCAATTTTACCTGCGTCTTTCGTTGCTTGACGTTGTGAATCATTAAAGTAGGCGGGTACAGTAATAACCGCATCGGTGACTGTTTCACCTAAATAAGCTTCAGCATCTTTTTTCAATTTACGTAAAATTTGTGCTGACACTTCCTGTGGCGATAAGGCTTTACCATTTACTTCAACCCAAGCGTCACCGTTACTTGCTTTTATAATTTTATAAGGCGCTAATTTAATATCTTTTTGCACCTCTTTATCATCAAACTTACGACCAATTAAGCGCTTAATCGCAAATAATGTATTGCTTGAGTTTGTTACCGCTTGTCTTTTTGCGGGTTGGCCGGCTAATGTTTCATTGTTGGCATAAGCAACAATGGATGGTGTGGTGCGGCTACCTTCTGCATTTTCAATAATTTTTGCCACGCCGCCTTCCATAACTGCGACACATGAGTTTGTTGTACCTAAATCAATACCGATAGTCTTAGACATAATAATCACCTATTCTTTTTAAAAGCACTTAATAAAAAAGGTCTGATGCTTTATGGCTATGACCAGTAAGCAGTTTGACCGGATAAACAAGCTTGAATAAACCCCATAACTCTAAGGGATTAACGCAAGGTGTTTGGTTAGTGGCGCTATATTACGCAAGCTCATAAAATGCTTCTGTCACAAATATGACAGTAGCGATGATTTTGTGTTTTTTTATTCTTTTACTTTTTTTAAAGATAAAAATCAGCAAATTAACCCGATAAACAACAAAGATAAAATGTTTACAAAGCAATATTAGCTTTTGCTATATAGTGATAACTCGTTAGAATAAAAACACTTGCTATTGCAACCACTAAAGTTATTTATTTATGCATAAAAATGTTACTCATTTACCTCAAAAAGCCAGTCCGGTACTCGTCAGGCAAGCTAATATTTTTGCAGACTTACCTATAAAGTTAATTGAAGACTTTCAACAAGAATTTCAGCTTGATGAATGGCGCAAAGGTGATTACTTTAATTCCGACTTATTAACCCAGCGTTTTTTTGTGGTGATTGATGGCAGTTTAGAAATTAAACAAAGTAACCCTGAAACCGGCCGAGAAGCTACGTTAGATATGCTTTATGCCGGCGATTGCTTTGATTTAATGGTGTTATTAGATGATCAACCGCATGACGTTATTATTTCACCCTTAACCACAGTAAAATTACTGTCAGTAAAACTGGCAACAATGCGACATTGGTTGTGGACTTATCCTGAATTTAACCAACAGTTTATGCCTTATTTAGCGAAAAAAATGCGTGAAAAAGAGCAGCAAGCTAGTAGCCTAGTTTTACACGATGTTACTACGCGTTTAAGCCGTATTATTTTAGAGCACATTAATAAAATTAAGTTTTATACCGGCGCTAAAACAGAAGAACATCAGCATCATTTAGTAAATGGCTTAAACGATGAAACCTTGGCGCGAATGACAGGCTCAGTCAGGCAAGTAATCAATAAACAATTACAGCACTGGAAAAAAGCCGGCACCATTGATAAAAAACGTAATCAACTGATTGTTAAAGATTTAGAAGCATTAGAAAAAGCGGCTAAATACAGCCAAGATTTAACTAATGCGCCGTCTATTAAACGCTAATCGCGATAACAGCTAATGACTTAACCAAGCCACTATCGCTTTGATAGGGAACGGCAGGTTTTTAACTGGTTATTGTTATGACTTTTTCCTATGCTAAGTCTAGACTAATCTTTAGTAGATTGAAGCTTGTGATCTTTATTGAAGGTGAACGTTCCTAATAACACTAAAAGAATAACTAGATGGATAACAATAGTTACTTTGAACAGACATGCACCGATACATAAATCTATTCTCAATCAACTTAAAGTAGACTCAGAGAAAAAATTGGCATTGGCTAGACTCAGAATGAGGAAATATTGCACAAAGCGTTCAAGTTGCTCATAAAAAAAAGCAGGCTGCGCTCCTAAAATCAATATTTACTTCAATGGTTAAAAAAGATGTCGCATATATTTTTTATAACAAGGATTTAAAAAATGTTTGGTTGGATAAAAAAGAAGGATAAGCGAGCGGATGAGTTAATTCTTACTAATAAAGAGAAAGACAAGCGCGCGGATGAGTTAGTCCTTGCCAATAAAGAGAAAGACAAGCGCGCGGATGAGTTAGTTCTTGCCAATAAAGAGAAAGATAAGCGCGCGGATGAGCTAATTCTTGCCAATAAAGAGAAAGATAAGCGCGCGGATGAGTTAGTTCTTGCCAATAAAGAGAAAGATAAGCGCGCGGATGAGTTAGTTCTTGCCAATAAAGAGAAAGATAAGCGCGCCGACGAGTTAATTCTTGCTAATAAAGAACTTGCCTTCCAAAACCAAGAGAAAGATAGTCGCGCGGATGAGTTAGTCCTTGCCAACCAAGAGAAAGATAAGCGCGCTGATGAGGTAGTCCTTGCCAACAGAGAACTTGCCTTTCAAAACCAAGAGAAAGATAAGCGAGCCGAAGAGTTAGCTATTGCTAATCAAGAGAAAGATAAGCGGGCGGATGAGTTAGCTATTGCTAATCAAGAGAAAGATAAGCGCGCGGATGAGCTAGCTATTGCTAATCAAGAGAAAGATAAGCGCGCCGATGAGTTAATGCTTGCCAACCAAGAACTTGCTTTTCAAAATAAGGAAAAAGACAAGCGAGCAAATGAGTTAATGCTTGCCAACCAAGAGAAAGACAAGCTAGCCGATGAGTTAGCTATTACCGCCAGTGTATTCAGCCATGCCCGCGAAGGTATCTCCATCACAGATGCCACAGGCACTATCATTGATGTCAATGCTACTTTTACGACGATAACGGGTTATAGCCGTGAAGAAGCTATTGGACAGAACTTACGTATGCTTGAATCCGCACGACAAGCACCAGCGTTCTACGTTGATATGTGGCAAACCGTATTGAATGATGGCTTTTGGTCCGGTGATATATGGAGCTGTCGTAAAAATGGTGAAGTTTATCCAGAAATGCTCAACATTAGTTCGGTCAAAGATATTACTGGTCAAATAAGTAACTTTGTGACCTTATTTACAGATATTACCCCGATGAAAGAATACCAGAGTCAATTAGAGCACATTGCCCATTACGATGTACTTACGCACCTACCCAACCGAACGTTACTTGCCGACCGGTTATCTCAAGCTATGTTGCAGTGCGACCGTCATCAGCAGTCACTCGCTGTCGCATTTATAGATTTAGACGGTTTTAAAGCCGTTAACGACACTTATGGACATGATATAGGTGATCAACTATTGACAACACTCTCACTTCGTATGAAAGAGGTATTGCGTGAATGTGATACCTTAGCCCGTATTGGCGGTGATGAATTTGTCGCCGTATTAGCAGATCTAGCCAGAGCTGAAGATTGTAAGCCGGTATTAGAACGTTTGTTATTGGCAGTGTCTGATCCTGTTTTAATTGATAAACTAGTCTTAAATATATCAGCTAGTATTGGCGTCAGCTTTTACCCTAAAGATGGTGTCGATGATGAGCAGCTAATGCGCTATGCTGATCAAGCTATGTACGTGGCTAAAGAATTAGGTAAAAATTGTTATCACTTACTCGATATGGCTCAAGATGAGACTGTGAAAGTGCAAAGAGAAAGCCTAGAGGCAATTCAAAGTGCATTAAATAATAATCAAATTGTGCTCTACTATCAGCCTAAGGTAAATATGAAAACAGGCGAAGTAATAGGGGTTGAGGCGCTTATGCGCTGGCAACATCCGACAAAAGGGCTATTAAACCCCGCTGATTTTTTGCCTACCATGGAAAATTACGCCCTGAGTATTGAGTTTGGTGAATGGGTTATTGATACTGCACTAAGACAAATTAGCCAGTGGCAAAAAACAGGGCTTAATCTCCCTATCAGCACAAGTGTAAACATTGCAGCAGCACAATTACGCCAACCTGACTTTACCCAGAGGCTAACGGCACTGTTAGCAGCCCACCCCGATGTTGAACCAAGCTATTTAGAGCTAGAGATATTGGAAAAAAATGCTTTAGATGATATTCATCATGTATCAACAATCATGCAAGCCTGTATGGCCTTGGGCGTAAAATTTGCCTTAGATGATTTTGGCACAGGCTATTCGTCCCTCACTTACCTTAGACGATTACCAGCCAAGGTAATTAATATAGACCCGAGCTTTGTGCGAAACATGTTGGATGATGCCGATGACTTCGCCATTGTTGAAGGCATAATAGCCCTAGCTAAACCATTCAAACGTGGTGTGATTGCAAAAGGTGTAGAAACGATTGAACAGGGCATGGCGCTATTACAATTAGGTTGTGAAATAGCACAGGGCAGTAGTATTGCCAAACCTATGCTAACCAGTGATGTTCAAGCCTGGGTAGCTAATTGGAAGCCCGATGCAAGTTGGGATCCTGATGCGATTTGGAAGATATAAAATAGCCATTTACTTGTTATTATCCACGGTCCACTTTAACCACTGATGCTAAATTTTTATTTTGCTGTTGATGATGACAAACACCGTGACTTTTTGTAGACAGCTCTGTTGAGTGACGAACTAGACGTATCGTTAAATATTGCACTCACGTTATTTAACTACTTGTTCTGTCAAAGTTTTTTTATTTTTAAGAAACAGTGTTAATTTACTGATACACTGCAGGCAGTGAATATTTTTGATTAACTAGGTCGCTAGGATTAAGCCTTAAATGTAAAAGAATACAGCAGGGTGATAACCCTAAGGTTAAAAATTCTTGATACTGAAGAGAAAAAGCGGTTTAATCATGTAACTTTTATAGCTATAAGTATAAGTAAGTATAGTGTTAAATGTAGAACTAAACCTATAACTAAACACGTATAACTGAACAAATTTTTGACCTAGCGATCTCATTTGTTAGTAGAGTTAACAAAGATGGTCAATAGTTTACACGTAAGCAGGCACTAGACGCTTCGAAAACGCCTCGCGATATATCATTTTTCGACATGCTAATAATTAAAAGGAATTATTATAGCTTTTAAGCGCAGCTGAGCATAAATGATTTTTTGACAACTGTTGTGTTAGTAATGTGGCAAAATTTTTCATGCTACTGTTATTAATACCTTAGTAATTTTCTCATTTTTTCGAGTTTTACTATTTCAGCTAGCAAAAAATATAACAAGCACTGAGAAAAATTATAAAAACTATAAATCGAATCTATCAATACTTGTTTCCAAAGCGGCAGTTTATTGTTCGTCAAAATGGTGAAATAAGATACATTAAAGCCTCGTCTAAAGTGCAACTTAGCCTTGTTCTATTGATTGCTTTAACCTTTGCTTGGCTATCGTTTAGTAGCTTAGAATATTTTTCATTGAACGATCAAGTGTCACAAAGCCAAGATCAATTGTACCAGTCTCAATCATCTTTAGACCTGTTAGTCTTGAAATACCACGACAAACAGAGCCAGTTGCAGCAGCAGTTATTACAAGTACAAGAGCAACAAGAATTACTGCAAAATGTATTAGACTCACTACCCGCGGCTATAGTTGATCCCAAGCATGAAATTATTGGGCAAACTAGTGATGCAACTCCTCCTGATATTGATCTTAACTCAGAAACAACAAGTAAAACTGATGATCCCATATGGTCGGTTATGCAGCAAAGCCAGACTGACATTGCCCAATTGAAGCAAAAACAGCAATTTAGTTATGACCAATTAGAACAGCAAATAAGTAAACGCAAGCAGGTACTTGAGCAAGCAATGACACTGGCGGGCGTGTCTAGTGCATCTGTGCTTAAGCAATGGACAGCTCCTGCTTTGGGGCAGGGCGGTCCACTAAACCAAGTGCTAGCCCAAGAACTTGATATTGACAATAAAAATTTGATAGAGAAATTACTCAGTTTAACCGAGCTAGAAGCGGCACTGAGTGATATACCGGTAATTTTTCCAGCAAAAGATTATTATATTTCCAGTCTTTTTGGTATTCGAAAAGACCCGATGCTTAAACACCCTGCAATGCATAAAGGCATTGATATGGCAGGTTGGATAAAAACTGAAATATTTGCTTCGGCTGACGGCACTGTGCGTCGGGCAGGAAGAAATGGTAGTTATGGCCGCTTTATCGAAATTGATCACCACAATGGTTTTATGACACGCTTTGGTCATCTACATAAAATAAAAGTAAAGAAAGGGCAAGAAATCAGCAAGGATGATGTTATAGGTTTAATGGGCAGTAGTGGGCGCAGCACTAGCACTCATTTGCATTATGAAGTTCTTTTTAATAACAAACAGATCAACCCTCTTTCACTCATTAAGGCTTTGAAAAATGTTCTCTAAAAACAAAGGTAAAGACGTAGCGGTAGAAAATAAACTCAGTAAAAATAGTAACAAAATCCCCTCGATTATTAGCCCTGACGTTAATATTGTGGGTAACGTATCTAGCGAAGGTGTGATCCAACTTGACGGTAGAATCGAAGGCGAGATACATGTGAGGCATTTAACGGTGGGTATTCATGGCCTAGTTGAAGGCGCTATTTTTGCTGAAGAAGCCATTATTAAGGGTAGTGTTACCGGATCTATCAAGGCGCAAAAGGTGATACTAGAGAAAACGGCAGAAGTGCGCGGTAATATTCAACATGAAGTTATCAGTATAGAGGCTGGCGCCGTAATTGAAGGTAAAATCAATCATATAAGCGAAAATGTAACTGAGCTAGCCATGGCCAAAAAAAACGTAAAACCGAGTGAAAAACTTAGTACAGAAAAAATGGTACAAGAAAAGTAAAGTTCTCCTCAATCTCAGTGATAAGTCGACGAGCTGATTTGTTGAAAATTATGCCTCAGGTTTGAATCTTTGTTAATAACAGATTGAATTAATTAAATAACATAAAAAATACCCTACTATTATGATGTTGATTATTTTATAGCAGATTAATAAAGTTAAGCTTTATATCAGCGCTAGAGCAGAACAACATCAGTATGGTTTAGTCAGTTTTTTAAATAATAAGACAATGAAATCTTCGCGTGGATCAGGTTTTTCTCAGACAAGTAATAAATCAACAATGACAGTGCAGGGTAAAGCTAACACTATTGGTAACCACCTACTCACTAATCTTTACAGATTAAACGCATTAGCAAAAGCCAAAAAATATAGTCAAATTTTATCGAATGCACCATCTCTTTAACCCTTAGCGTGATATCTGATTAGACCCTGTAACAAAATCTGTTACAGGGTCTACCAATTTGACCCATTTAAGTGTTGTACTTTTTTATGAGGAAAAATGAATAAATATAAGGCATAAAATTTAATCAGCAGTTATTCTATTTATAAATTTTATAACCTGTTTTTTTCATCTCAGTCCTTAAAAGTGAGGCGATGATTCATCAACTTGGTCAGTAGGCTAGTTAAGCATCCACTTTTTGTTTAACATTCTCATTCTCATTGTCATTAGTTGCTAGTGCTTTTAAAGATTGATAAAGCGTTTCTTCTTCTGCTGACAAGCTTTTTGGAAAAACAATTTTTAGCTTCACAAAAAAGTCGCCAGCAATTTTGCTAGGTAAGCCACGACCTTTTAAGCGCATTTTACTGCCGCTACTGATCAGTTTAGGTAAGGTTAAATCAATAGGTCCGCTAGGTGTTGGCACTTTCACTTTTTCACCTAAAGCTGCCTGCCATGGGCTAATAGTAAGCTCAGTGGTTATATCAGCGCCTTCAACTACATATAAAAGGTTTGGGTTAAAGCCGATTTCAAGATACAAATCACCATTTCTTGCACCGCCAGTACCTGCTTGACCTTGCTTTTGCAAACGAATTTTTTGACCCGGTTTAATGCCCTTTGGAATGCTAACTTTTAAGGTCCGATCTTTGTTTTGCATCCTTCCATGTTGATTAACAACTTGATCTTGTAGTGTAAAGTTGCGGGTTGCGCCGGTGTAAGCATCTTGGAGATCAATTAATATTTTTGCATTGCTATCTTTCCCTTGCGTAGATTGACGTCCACGTGCGCCACGTTGACCTCCACCACGTTGACCTCCACCAAATAATGATTCAAAAAAGTCGCTAAAATCACCTTGTTCGCCAGTATTTCTATGGCCTTGATGATATTGATCTTGCCAACTAGGTGGTGGTGTAAAGCCTGATTGGCCAGCCTTCCAGTTACTGCCTAGTTCATCATACGCGGCGCGTTTTTCTTTATCGCGTAATACTTCATAAGCTTCATTGATGTCTTTAAAACGAGTCTCAGCATTTTTTTCTTTACTGACATCAGGATGAAACTTGCGTGCTAATTTGCGATATGATGTTTTAATTTCGTCTTGGGACGCGGTTTTATCAACGCCCATAATTTTATAATAATCTTTATAATTCACACTGACCTCCTGCATATATGGCATTTGCAGATAATTTTGTAAGTTAGCTTTGGTAAATAATTTTAGTAGATAAAGTCGCTGAGTATCAATCCAAGGTTAAAATAACCCAGCATTAATTTTAGCCAAGCCAATTTGATGGCGTTGTTATAATAACAAATGAAATGTACGAATGTCAGTAATATGACACTGCTAGCAAATATATAAGCTGTACGTTGTATTGTTTCGTGCTGCTTTTAAACGAGAAATTTTGACATGATTTTTTGCTAAAGTTTATAACAGTCAAAGCCAGATTTTAAGCTAGTTATATAGCAGATGTTTTATGTTGTTAACTTTTACCATACTAAGATCACACTAAGCCAATCGCTATAAAACTAAAGGATCACGCATTGTGTATAAAATAATCACTTAAAAGTGAGATTTCGATGGGGGTCTGAGCATTAATCCTGTATAATGCGCGGCTTTATTATGGTGACTAAGCATTTATCTATTGATACATCTAGCTTGGTTATCCAAAATTACAGTATTAACTATCACTTTAAAACCATCTGTTAGCACTTACTAGTTAATGAGCTTAGTTAACGGAAAATAGGAATATCTTTTGATCACTACATCGAACATTACAATGCAATTTGGCGCAGAGCCGTTATTTGAAAACATTTCGGCTAAATTTGGCAACGGTCACCGCTACGGTTTGATCGGCGCAAATGGCTGTGGCAAGTCTACATTTATGAAGATACTTAGTGGCGACTTAGTGCCAAGCTCAGGTAACGTATCGGTAAGTACAGGTAATAAAGTTAGTACCTTGGGCCAAGATCAGTTTGCTTTTGAAAAACATAATGTTATCGATACTGTGATCATGGGTGACATGCCGTTATGGAAAGTTAAGCAAGAAAGAGATGCTATTTACGCACAAGCTGAGATGAGCGAAGACGATGGTATGCGTGTTGGTGACTTAGAAAGCCAATTTGCAGAAATGGATGGTTACACGGCAGAAAGTCGCGCCGGTGAAATCTTATTAGAAGCCGGTATTGATGAGTCTTTTCATTACGGTTCAATGCAGCAAGTTGCGCCAGGTTGGAAATTACGTGTGCTACTTGCACAAGCCTTATTTGCTAATCCAGACATTTTATTACTTGATGAGCCGACCAACAACTTGGATATTCATACCATCAGTTGGTTAGAAGGTGAGTTGAACAAGCGCAAATGCACCATGATTATAATTTCGCATGATAGACATTTTCTTAACTCTGTTTGTACGCATATGGCTGATATTGACTATGGCGAACTACGTGTTTATCCAGGTAACTACGAGTTTTATTTGGCACAATCTGGCTTATTACGTGAACAGTTATTAGCGGGTAATGATAAAAAAGTGGCTGAAATCGCTGAACTACAAGACTTTGTTAATCGTTTTGGTGCTAATGCTTCAAAAGCGAAACAAGCCAGTTCTCGTGCTAAGAAAATGGATAAAATTAAACTGGATGATGTTAAATCATCAAGTCGCATTACGCCTAAGATTGCTTTTGCTCCAGGTAAAAAAATGCACCGTCAAGCCTTAGAACTTGAAAACTTAAGTCACGGTTTTGATGGCGAGGTATTATTTGAAAAAGGTGATTTATTACTAGAAGCCGGCGCTAAGTTAGCTATTATTGGTGAAAACGGCGCAGGTAAAACTACCTTGTTACGCTGTCTAATGAGCGAGTTAGAGCACGTTGAAGGTGTGGTTAAGTGGTCTGAAAACGCATCAGTGGGTTATTGCCCACAAGACAGTGGTTCATTTTTCGATAATGACTTAACGCTAATGGAATGGATGTCACAATGGCGTAGACCTTGTCACAACGATTTAAGTGTTCGTGGCATGTTAGGTCGTATGCTATTTACTGACGACGATGCTAATAAAAAAGCCCGTAACTGTTCAGGTGGTGAAAAGAACCGCTTGTTATTCGGCATGTTAATGATGGCTGATATCAATGTATTGATCATGGATGAGCCAACGAACCACATGGACATCGAAGCGATTGACGCGTTAAATAATGCCTTGAAAGATTTCGAAGGTACCTTGATTTTTGTCAGCCATGACCGCGAATTTGTTTCAAGCTTAGCGACCCGTATTATTGATATTAAAGATAAAAAGTTAGTTGATTTTCAAGGCTCGTTAGACGAATACCTTGATAGCCAAGTGCAAGTGAAAAAAATCGCTTAGTAATAAAAACTTAGCGAGTGTAAGTTAAAAGACTGCATTAACAGCCAGTAAACAGAGCAAGGTACAGCGAATGTACCTTGCTTTTTAGTTTAAATACGGGGTAATTTAATGAATGAATTTTTCTTAGCGCGCGGTCAGCGTTATTATTGCTACTAGTCGAATTTACATCAGTTTAGAAAGTGCGGGTTACCTTTTCAAAAGCACCTTAACAAGTTCTTAAAAACCACCTCAACAAGTTACCTAGCAGCTTAATGTTATTGCCCATCCCATTTGTTTAATTGTCTTATGACCATGAAAGCCTACGCTAATGCCAACGCATAGTGTTATTATGAAGCATATTTTACTTTATTAGAATAACAGCATAATGTTAGTTTGCCCTCCAATGACAGAATGTCGTTGAGTTTAGTTCAATCGAGTTTGCTCGATGATGACTTGTCACTATTTGAATCAATCGCGAATAATCTTGTCAATAAAGGTTACAGTATCAGCCTTGATGCCTTACCTAAAAATTTGACCACTTTGCTATTGCAACAGATCAACGAATTAGCGGATGAAAATTTCAAACGCGCGGGTATTGGCCGAGCTAAAAATCATGTTATTAATGATGCTATTCGCACGGATGAAGTTTGTTGGATAACGGGTAATACCGAAGCTAGCGGTGCTTGGATTAAATGGGCAGGGTCACTGCAAAATTATTTAAACAAGCATTTATTTTTAGGCTTGTTTTCTTTTGAAAGTCATTTTTCCCATTACGGTAAAGGCGACTTTTACAAGCTACACAAAGATGCTTTTAAAGGCGAAGATAATCGTGTGTTATCTGTGGTGGTGTATCTTAATCAAGATTGGTCGTTTGAAGATGGCGGTGAATTGATTATTTACCCTGAGCAAGACCTTGACTCTGGTCTTATTGCCGGCAATAAGATAACGGTAATACCTAATGTTGGCACTATTGTTTTATTTTTAAGTGAAGAGTTTCCTCATGAAGTGTTACCTGCTTTACGCGATCGTTATGCTATTGCAGGATGGTTTCGATTAAATACCAGTATCGCTAATAACATTGATCCGCCAAGATAATGTAAAAAATAAAGTCATGTAATATAAGGTTATGAGGGATTGTAATTGCCAAAATTGAAGAAAAAGCTACATGTAATGAGTGAACTAAGTGAAATTAACCAAGAGTTATTGCCTTTGAAAGCATTAGCCGATAGAGAGCTGGCTTCTATTTATGGTTTAACTGGCATGGTGTACACCCCACATATCGATGTGTATATGCAGGTGAGCATAAAAAAAGCTGAAATATTGTCTTGCTTAAAAAGCCAGCAACTATTGCCAGTATCAGAGGTAGAACTTATTACTGCCGAGTTAGACATTTTGCATAAAAGAGCCAGAAGCAATGCGGTTTTTGAATATCAAGGCAAGCAATATAAGCGGCGATTTTCGCCATTAAAACTCAGTAAATCGGGTAAAAATGTTCAAAGGTGGGCAAAATTTTGGCTGCTAGAATTACCTAACGGCAAAGCGGATCCAAACTGGGAGCGGCAAGTGCGAGAAATTTGGCCAAGCTACTTTCTTATTAGAGCCATTAATATGTAGTCTAGTGTCGTTTAGCTGAGTCAACGGACGTTAAGCTTCAGTTTAACTAAGCCTAAGTTGAACTAGCCTAAGTTCAACTAAGCCCAAGTCGGTTTAAGTAAGGTGACCTAAGATTAGGCTAATCATTAATACGGCTTAGTGATTATCGACAATTTTTCAAAAAACTGATTAAAAACTTTTTCGATGGAATGCGCTAGAGATGATTATTCATCTCTAGCGCTCAATCGTTTAAGCGTTTACATCAACCACAACCCGACCAGTAACGTCACCATCAAGTAACTTGTTGGCCACAGCAATAGCGTCATGTAAGCCAACTGTGGTTGATATTTGTGATATTTTATCAGCCAACTGCGTTTGCTCAAGTCGATGCCAGGCGTCTAATCTGTCTTGCTCTGGGCGCATAACACTGTCGATACCGAGTAAAGAGACACCTCTTAAGATAAAAGGTGCTACCGTTGATGGAAAATCCATACCTTGTGCTAAACCACAGGCGGCGACACAACCACCGTAGTTGATGCTGGCACAAACATTAGCCAGTGTTGTACTGCCAACAGAATCAATAGATGCAGCCCAACGCTCTTTCATTAGTGGCTTACCAGGGGCAGATAACTCTTTACGGTCAATAATTTCATCTGCACCTAACTCTTTTAAATACGCCGCTTGTTTATCACTACCTGTTGATGCGGTTATTGTGTAGCCAAGTTCTGCTAAAATGCGAATGGCAAAACTGCCAACGCCACCGGTTGCGCCAGTCACTAAAATATTACCGCTTTTTGGTGTAATACCTTGTTTCTCTAACGCGATGACACATAACATTGCCGTGTAACCTGCTGTACCTATTGCCATGGCATTAAATGGCGTTATGCCTTTAGGTAATGGAATGAGAAATTCACTATTAATACGGGCTTTTTGCGATAAACCGCCCAAGTACTTTTCACCGACACCATAGCCATTAAGTAGCACATGATCGCCAAGGTTAAATTTATCATTATCGCATTGCTCAACAACACCCACTAAATCGATACCGGGTATCATAGGGAAACGTCTTATTACTGGGGCTTTGCCTGAAATAGCTAAGGCATCTTTATAATTAATTGTGCTGTAAAGCACTTTAATAAGCACATCGCCATCAGTTAGGTCTGCTTCACTAAGTGCTTTAACTTCAGTGTGGTAGCCTTTGCTATCATCTTTATTGATCACTAAACTGTTAAACATTACCTTCTCCAAAATAGACCAGGGGCCTATAAATAGTTAAAAAATTACTTTGCAATTAACTGCAAAAATACATCGATAAAAGTATCGATGGGCGTTAAATTTTTTGTCAATTTACTTTTAGCAATAGAGCCCTCCCATCCCATCCAAAAAAAATTCGCTAGGGCTGTGCAATCAAGTGACGCTGGAATGGTATTTTCTTGTTGTGCTAATCGTAGACAACAGGTCATTTTTTGTTGCCAAACTTCAAAAGTATCTAATAGTTGTAGCCGGTGACTTTCTGGTAACAGGCCAACTTCTTGTTCGAGATTGCCAATTAAACAACCGCGTTTAAAATTATATCTTGTCATGCCTTCTTTAGCGTCGTTAGCAAAATTTACAATACGGATTAGCGGTTTATTTGTTTCATTAAGCAGGTGTAAATCTAATTTTTTAGCAAAATAATGACTATATTCTTCAATAACCGCTATACCAAAAGCTTCCTTACTTGCAAAGTAATGATAAAAAGAACCTTTGGGTACTGACACTTTCTTTAAAATTTGATCTATGCCAGAAGAGGCAAAGCCAAATTCAGTAAAATATTCAACGCCACTTTGCACTAGCGCTTGTTTGGTTTGGCTGCTATCTCGACCTGATTTTGCAGGCCTGCCACGTTGAGGTGTTGTATTGATTTTGTTCATAGTACTATATTAGACCGATCGTCTAATTAAATGCAAGGTTAATTTATAAAAGTGAAATGTTCATGGCGATAGTACTTTACGATATTTTTTATGTTGACGTTGAGGTGTTCATTCTAAGCTTTTTAATTGGCTTTGTTGGCGAAAGCAATAGTAGCGAATTTGAAGAATCACATCGGTTAAATACCTTACTTATGATCAGGGCTGTGTCATGATGGGCAAGTTATTAACTTGGCAGTAATGCTAGCTCGGCTTGCTCACTGTTTTAGTGGCGTTATTCAGCGGCTAAAGTAGTTAATTTGTCACTTTATGCAATTAATTCAAGACTATTTGGGCAAAAAAAACGATAATTCACTTCATTAAGAACAATATACTCTTTGGCAACATTTCAAGCTGAAATCTTGGCTATACAGCAATCAATTGTGGGACCCCATTCAATGGAAATTAAAGTTAACTTTCTCGATAACCTAAAAGTAGAAGCTAAGTTTGATGACTTTAGCGTCGTCGCGGATCAACCTATTCGCTATAAAGGTGATGGCGCTGCGCCAGGACCATTTGATTACTTCTTAGCTTCTTCCGCTATGTGTGCGGCTTATTTTGTTAGGGTGTATTGTAACTCTCGCGATATTCCAACCGAAAATATTCGTCTGTCACAAAATAATATTGTTGACCCTGAAGATCGCTATAAGCAAATATTCAAAATTCAGGTCGAACTCCCTGAAAGTATTTCTGAAAAACATCGCCTGGGCATTATTCGTTCCATTGATCGTTGTACGGTTAAAAAAGTAGTACAAACGGGGCCAGAGTTTGTTGTGGAACTCGTTGACAGTCTTGAGGACGACGCGCAGGCCATGTTAATGGGACATTCGGCTGAACAAGCCAGTACCTTTATTTTAGGTAAAGACTTACCCCTTGAAGAAACTATAACTAACATGACCGCGATATTGGCCGGTCTTGGCATGAAGATAGAAATTGCCTCATGGCGCAATATTGTGCCCAATGTTTGGTCATTGCATATTCGTGATGCGGCATCGCCGATGTGTTTTACTAATGGTAAAGGCGCAACGAAAGAAAGCGCACTTTGTTCAGCTTTGGGTGAGTTTATTGAGCGCCTGAATTGTAACTTCTTTTATAACGATCAGTATTTGGGTCAAGACATTGCTAATAGTGACTTTGTACATTATCCCAATGAAAAATGGTTTAAATTAAATGAAAGTGATGACTTACCTAGCGGTATTTTAGATGATTACTGTCTTGATATTTATAATCCTGACGACGAACTAGGTGGCTCAAATCTCATTGATACCAATTCAGGCAACCTTGAACGTGGTATTTGTGCGATTCCTTATGTACGTCAATCGGATGGCGAAACAGTATATTTCCCATCAAATTTGATTGAGAACTTATTCTTAAGTAATGGCATGAGCGCTGGTAATAACTTAGCGGAAGCGCAAGTGCAGTGTTTGTCTGAAATTTTTGAACGGGCAGTAAAAAGACAAATAATAGAACAAGAAATTGTTTTACCTGATGTGCCTAAAAGTGTGCTTGAACAGTATCCGAACATTCTTGCGGGTATCGATGCACTTGAAGCTCAAGGCTTTCCTGTGGTGATTAAAGACGCCTCGTTAGGTGGTCAATTTCCTGTGATGTGTGTGACTTTAATGAACCCAAAAACCGGTGGTGTATTTGCCTCTTTTGGTGCGCATCCAAGTTTTGAAGTAGCGTTAGAGCGCAGCTTAACTGAGTTGTTGCAAGGTCGTAGTTTTGAAGGGTTAAATGATGTGCCAAGGCCAACTTTTAATAGTCTTGCGGTATCTGAGCCAGAAAACTTTGTCGAACACTTTATTGATTCAACCGGCGTAATTTCGTGGCGTTTCTTTAGTGATAAACATGACTATGAATTTTGCGAATGGGATTTTTCTGGCACCAGTGAGGAAGAAAACACTCGTTTGTTTTCTATTTTACAAGACTTAGGTAAAGAAGCTTATGTTGCGGTATTCGACCAACTCGGCGCTACGGCATGTCGTATTTTAGTCCCTGATTATTCAGAAATTTATCCAGTAGAAGACTTGGTTTGGGATAATACCAATAAAGCACTGAGTTACCGTGAAGATATTCTTAATATTCATCGCTTAGATGATGACGCGCTAGAAAGTTTAGTCACACGTTTAGAAGATAGCCAGCTAGATAATTATAGCGATATCAGAACCTTAATTGGTATTGAATTTGATGAAAATACGGTTTGGGGTCAGTTAACAATTTTAGAACTTAAAATACTGATTTACTTGGCCTTAGGCGCATTGGAAGACGCGCAGGAGTTGGTTGAAGCTTTTTTACAGTTTAATGACAATACGGTTGAACGTGGCTTGTTTTATCAAGCTATGCAGGCGGTACTTGAAATTACCTTAGACGAAGACATGGAACTTGAAAATTTTATTGGCAATCTAAATAGAATGTTTGGTGAAAATACCATGAATAATGTCATCGATTCAGTGATGGGCGAAGTGAAGTTTTTTGGATTGACTAAAACCGGTATGAACTTAGACGGATTAGACAAGCATTTGAGATTAATCGGCAGCTATAAAAAATTGCATCAAGCACGAAAAGAACAAGCAGCAAGCTAAACTCTAGCCAATGTTGGCTAATTTTTTAGCGAATTTTTTTATTTGATTTTATAAAATTTTAAAGCCAATACCTAACGAGAGGTATTGGCTTTTTTGTGATTTATTTTTGTGATTGATGTTTATTTTACAGCCACAAAGGAGGAGTGTATCTGTGTATAATGACTGTGATTACTGCCATAAAAGGCTTTGTTGCTTTAAAATGTTAACGTTTGATTCATAAAATATAAGCACTTTTTATAAGTACATCACCTTATTTCGACTATAATTTTTTGCTTGATACAAGGCTTTGTCAGCGCGAGAAAATATAGTGTCAAATGACTCGTCGTCAGAGATAAAGCTTGAAACACCAATACTGACTGAAAGCTTTATCTCGCCTTGCCAGTCACCAAGGATTTTCAAATTACTTTGCTCTGTTCTTATACGTTCTGCCAGTTTCATGCCCGCCGTTGCAGATGTTTCAGGTAAAAGAATAAAAAACTCATCACCGCCAATACGGGCTAAAATGTCGATTTGTCTTAGGTTAGCTTTAAGTTGTTTCGCTACCTCGATTAATACTTGATCCCCAGCAGGATGACCAAATTTATCATTTATACTTTTGAAGTGGTCAATATCAATGGTCATGACTGTTAAAGATAATGAGTAGCGTTTTGTGCGGTGATATTCTTTTTCCGCTTGCTCTGTAAATAAACGACGATTATATAAATTAGTTAATGGGTCAGTATTAGCAAGTTTTTTAAATTCTTCTTTTAGTTTAAATAATTCAGTTACGTCACTGGAGAAGCCAATTAACGCAGGTAATTTATTTGGCTGATTAAAGGGGATTTTAGTGCTGATGTAATGAGATGTGTTGCCATCTTTACTATGAGTAGTTTCTTCTATTACTTGTTTTTGATTTTTTTCAAAAACCTGCTTGTCTGATTGATAAAAGTGTTCGGCAATGTCTTTGGGTAAAACCTCAGTATCTTTTTTACCAATGATGTTCTCTGCTTTATCACCAAATAATTCAGCAACACGACTATTTACGTATAAAAAAGTCCGTTCGCAATCTTTTATATAAATATGAGCATCGATATTATTTAACATGGTAGTAAGTAAATGACTTTGGTTACTGACTTGCTCTTGTAACTTTTTTTCCACGGTGATGTCAGTAGATATCCCACTCATACCATCGACACTACCGTCACTTCTATAAAGTGGTTTTTTGACTACTTTATAAATACGAGTTTCATTTTTAGCTTTAATGAAATTTATTTCTTCACTTTCTACTCTAATGGCTTTGTTCATCACTAAGTCATCATTTATTTTTAATTGTCTAGAAATGGCTAAATCAAAAAAATGACTATCATCATAGCCAATAACATCAGTCAAATTTTTTTCAAATAAGTCTAAAATAGCTTGGTTTGCGTAAGTATATTTTCCAGACAAGTCTTTGGTATAAATAAAGGAATCTATACTGTCTAATACTTCACTTTTGATGTTATTAAAAGTGGATGCCATATCTTTTTTTTTACTCAAGTTGTCACCGTAAGGTAAAAGGTAAAAGGTAAAATTCAATATATATCAAATCGCTATGGTAGTTTAATTTTAATATCATCGCAACTAGCGAGTGGGTTACTCTACCATTTGACCACTTACATAGGTAAATTTATTTTCGGCCTACGTTGTTGTTATCTAATATTAGCTTTCGTAGCAAAGTGACTGTTTGGTAGCGTTAATTTGCAGAAATAAACTGACTGTGTGTTAGTAAAAGTTATCGTGTTTTAGAGCTCACAGCTAATCCAATCCGTTGATGGAACAGCTCGAAAATCATGCGTAGTCAAAGGCTATAATTATTTAGTCGTGGTTATAGCGGTTAAGTTTTTACTAAATTTAAGAAAAAAAAATGCGTTTACTTAAAAAAGTAAACGCATTATAAAAACATAAAACACTCAGGGAAGTAAGTCTCTCATAGGGTAAGAGTGGTTGTTTACAGGTAAGTTCAAATTTTGTTTAAATTTATTTATTTTTATTATCATGAAAATAATTTGATATTTGCACAACTCGTCCGCACTTAATAATAAAGCTTATTGCGAATGATTTATTATGTTTTCTTACTTCTTACCTGTGTTCATTGCTTTATTACTTATGGCTTATTTGGCTGGCAAGCCTTATTGGTTGGCATATAAACGTCGATTGATAAAAGCTAAACCCTTTAAGAAACAATGGCGAAAAATAATTCAGCAAAGAATGCCGTACTTTAGGCAAATGCCAGCAGATTTGCAGTTGCAATTAAAACAACATATTCAGGTTTTTTTGGCAGAAAAAGAGTTTGTCGGTTGTAACGGGGTAGTGATTACCGATGAAATAAAAATTACTATAGCAGCACAAGCATGCTTGTTATTACTCAATCGAAAAACTAATTATTATCCAAAGCTACAGTCAATATTAGTCTACCCAAGCGCTTTTGTGAAACAGCAGCAAACGCGAACGGGTGACGGTGTACAGTTTACCCAAAAAATAGTCTTGGCTGGCGAGTCTTGGGATTTTGGTAAAGTGGTATTGTCGTGGCAAGATACCTTAGTAGGCGCAAAAATTCCTGATGATGGCCATAATGTTGTGATCCATGAATTTGCTCACCAACTTGATCAAGAAAATGGCAGAGCCAATGGTGCCCCTATATTGGCGGCAGGACAAAGTTATCAGAGCTGGTCAGAAATTTTTTCATCACAATTTGAAATTTTAAAAAAACAAGCAAATACAGGTGCACCATCACTGTTTGATTATTATGGTGCAACAAATCCTGCAGAATTTTTCGCTGTTGCCAGCGAAGTTTTTTTTGAGCAATCTAAGTCATTTAGCCAACAGCATCCTAAGCTTTATCAGCAACTCACTCAGTATTATAAAGTTGATCCGCTGTACTGGTAATACTGAGGTTAAAGAAAAAAGCGAGTATTACCCTTGGGTAATACTCGCTAGAATATCCTGACTAGTTTACATTAGTCTTATAGTAAGCTTACTTTAGGCCTATTTCAGGCCTATTTCAGGTCGAAGCGATCAAGCTGCATGACCTTAACCCAAGCATTGACAAAGTCAGTAACAAACTTATGTTCAGCATCGTCAGAAGCATAAACTTCCGCAATAGCGCGTAATTCAGAGCTCGAGCCAAAGATTAAATCAACAGGCGTTGCTTGCCATTTTAGTTCATCTGACATGCGATCATAACCTTGATATACCCCAGCTTGATTGTTGTCTTTGCGCCATGTGGTTGACATGTCAAGCAAATTGACAAAGAAGTCATTCGTTAATAAGCCAGGTGTTTTGGTTAGTACACCTAAATCTGAGCCATCAAAATTGGCATTAAGTACCCGCATACCACCGACTAACACGGTCATTTCGGGTACATTTAAGCTCAGTAAATTTGCTTTGTCGACCAGCATGGCGGTTGGCGACATATAACTTTCTTCATCGTAATAATTACGGAATCCGTCAGCATTGGGTTCTAAATAATTAAATGATTTCACATCAGTTTGGGCTTGAGTAGTATCAGCACGACCGGCATTAAAAGGCACGACAATAGTATGTCCTGCTGCTTTTGCTGCTTGTTCAATCGCCGCTGCACCACCTAAAACAATTAAGTCAGCCAACGAAACTTTGCTGCTTGGCGAACGCTGATTAAAGTCACTTTGAATTGATTTAAGTTTAGCTAACACTTTACTTAATTCAGCCGGATTGTTTACAGGCCAATTTTTCTGTGGCTCAAGTTGAATTCGTGCTCCGTTAGCACCGCCACGCATATCAGTAACACGATGACTGGCCGCTGACGCCCATGCTGTTCTGACTAATGTTGAGGTGGTTAAGCCCGAATCAAGTAGTTGTTTTTTTAGTTCACTGATCTCAGCGGCTGAAACTAAAGGATGTTCAACTGCAGGGATCGGGTCTTGCCATGATAATATTTCACTCGGTATTTCTGAGCCGACATATCTAGCACGTGGTCCCATATCACGATGGGTTAGTTTAAACCAAGCTCTGGCAAATGCTTTATCGAAATCTTTTGGATTAGCTCTAAAGCGCTCAACAATTTTAAGAAATTCTGGATCTTTTTTCAGTGCTAAATCAGTGGTGAACATAATGGGTGCATTACGTTTATTAGCAATGTGTGCATCAGGCACTAAATTAGCGGCGGCTGGATCGCTAGGGGTCCACTGAATGGCACCCGCTGGGCTGGTCGTTTTTACCCAAGTAAAATTCATTAAGTTATCTAAGTAGTTAGAAGACCATTGTGTTGGTGTAACTGTCCAAGCACCCTCTAAACCACTGCCAGTTGCATCAGCGCCAACACCTGTACCACATTTATTTTTCCAGCCTAAACCTTGCTCTTCGATAGCTGCGGCTGCAGGTTCTGCACCAACACACTTATCAGGTTTTTTCGCGCCGTGAGCTTTACCTAGGGTATGTCCACCAGCACTTAGCGCGACTATTTCTTCATCATTCATCGCCATACGACCAAACGACATTCTAATATCGTTGGCTGCTAATAGCGGGTCTGGGTTGCCATGTGGCCCAACAGGATTAACATAAATCAAGCCCATTTCTACTGCGGCAAGTGGGCCTTTTAATTTACCTTTACTGTCACGTCGCTTGTCATCAAGCATGATGGTTTCTGGACCCCAGTAAACTAAATCAGGCTCCCAATCGTCACTTCTGCCACCGGCAAAACCAAAGGTTTTAAAGCCCATTGATTCTAATGCCACATTGCCAGAAAGCACCATTAAATCAGCCCATGAAACTTTACGGCCATATTTTTGCTTTACTGGCCATAATAAGCGTCGAGCTTTATCTAAGTTGACATTATCAGGCCAACTATTTAAGGGATCAAAACGTTGTTGTCCACCTGAAGCTCCGCCTCGACCATCATGTACACGATAAACACCGGCGCTGTGCCATGCCATTCTGATCATCAATGGACCATAATGCCCCCAGTCTGCAGGCCACCAAGTTTTTGAATCAGTTAATGTTGTTTCAATATCTTGTTTTAATTTGTTTATATCTACAGTGGCAAATTCTTTAGCATAATTAAATTCCTCGCCATAAGGATTCGATTCAGCGCCGTGTTGACGTAGTGGACTTAAATTTAGCTGCTCTGGCCACCAAAATTGGTTGGTTTTAGCCGCTTCAGCACTTAGGGCTGAAGCTGATAAGGTTATCGTTGTAAGTGCCACTGAAATAGCAGCGGCTAGTGATAGTGTTTTTTTAAGCATTTTAGTTCCTCAATATTTTCTGACTGTTGATTTTTTTGTGTAAATCAATATTTTTTGAGTATAGAACTGAATAGTTGCTTTTGATAATTGATTGATTGGAAGATAGTGTTCTGTTTTTTGAATACGATGCTTATATGTTTTAAGTTGTTGATTTATAGTTTCTTGTTATTATTTTTGTCCGTGGAGATAAAAATTAAGTTTAACAAAGTTATAAAAAACTGATTAAACTAGGCTTTATGTTCAATAATAACTATTAACCTTAACCTAGCGCTCTCGCAGGCAACTAGCATGGAAAACTATGATCTCATTAAAACAATTACATTATGCGCTTGCCGTTGAAAAAACCTTACATTTTAAAAAGGCAGCAGATGCTTGCAATGTTTCACAATCCGCATTAAGTACCGCTATTATTGAACTTGAAAAGCAATTAGGTACCACCATTTTTGAGCGAAACAATAAGCAAGTGTTAATTACCAGTTATGGCCAACTCATTTTAAATAAAGCCAGAACGGTAAAGCTAGAAGTCGATGAACTTTTACAAATTTCCCAATCGAATAACCAGCCATTTGTGCATCCGATGACTCTAGGTGTTATTCCGACTATTGGGCCTTACCTGCTGCCGAAAGTATTACCCGAGGTTAGGCGACAATATCCGAACTTTAAATTGAAAATAATTGAAGAGCAATCGCAAGTATTAGTCGATATGGTCAGGCGAGGTGATATTGACGCTGCTGTGCTAGCGCTGCCATTTCCTATAGATGGTTTAATGAGCTTTGATTTTTGGCAAGAAGACTTTTATTGGGTTAGCCATAAAGATGAATGCCCGAGTCAGCTAAAAGAAATTACCAGTGCAGAATTAGAAATTGACAAACTTATGCTATTAAAAGATGGTCACTGTTTAAAAGATCACGCATTAGCCGCTTGCAGTATGAAAGGTGACAAACAACAGTCTGACTTTGATTCAGCGAGTTTGCATACTTTAATTCAAATGGTAGCGGGTAAGTTGGGCACAACTTTAGTGCCACAAATGGCGCTAGATCAGTTGATTTACAACGAGTCAGAAATTAGGGCAATACATTTAAATGAACCTGGCCCACATCGCACCATTGCACTCATTATTCGTCCTAACTATGTTAGAACTAACGAACTAACCATGTTAAGGGATATATTTAATCAAGAGTTAACTGAAAAGTGCTAATGGGCTTTAATTTTCACAGCGTTAAGCAAGGCAGTTAGCTTTGCTGTGTATCTGTTTTTTAGCATTACTTTATTGATTTTATCAAATTTACTGGATTGTATAAGCCGGTAATAATGCACACATAACGCTTTACTGCAAGCTTACATCTGCATCTTGAAGTAGAGCGGGTAACTAACTAATTAAAAGGAAATAAATGATGAAAAACATAATTAAAAATATTCAAGCTTTATTGAATTCAACTCATCAGGATAACGTTGAGCTAAATAAGCAGCAACAAATTGAATGTAACTACACTAATAATTATTATGGTGATCAGCAATGCCAAGCGATGAAAGTTGAGCAATAAACAATGCAGGTCTGTATTTATAGTGGCTATTCTCTAGAGTATTAATTATCTGGATTCAATGCTCAGCTAAATTAAACTAAGCTAAGCTAAGCTAAGCTAATGTTAATAGTGTTAGCTTAGCGGCTAAGGGTTTTTAAACGCTCTTAGAGAGGATGAAATTAGCGTTAATTACTGGGGTATGTTCAGGGTTTAATCAGCACTAGATACTGGGATTCTTAAGACCACACGCTTTAAAATACCCGCGGCAACGTCAGTAGGTATTTGATAAAAATCGTTAACATAGGCCTTTGCATTTAAATATTGTCGAATTTGTTTTTTGACTTTACATGGGTTTTTACATTGCAGTGAAAATACCACCGTATAGTCGCCGAGCGTTTTTGCTGATAATGTTATGGCGTACTCAATGGGATCTGTAGGAGTACAGCCAATTCTGACGACATCACTAAAAAATGAATGTGTCATCACGTAAACATTGCCGTAAGAAACTGCATCGCTGCTAGTGTGTTTTTTGGTGATTTCCATTACATCAATAACCTAAGTTAACAATCTATATAAGTGTTTTAATAAAGCCTATTACAAGCGACAGTATCTAGCAATAGATAAGTAATATAGCCATAATTTTCCTACACAATATTCATCCCCTTTTGCTTGTGCAAATTTAGTTTTGAAACTGCATTTTCAAGTGCAATGACTATATAGCTTAGCGTTTAAAAAATGACATTAAATGAAAGTGAATGTTATAATCGCGGCCAATTTTGAGTGGGCTTGTTGTTAGCCTTCATGCTAGCTATAAAGCTAAAGAGATTTTTAATGCCATTTTCCCAACTTGGGTTGTCAAACCCGATAGTCAATGCGATAGCTGATTTAAATTATCGTCAACCTACTGATATTCAAAAACAGGCCATACCGGTTATTTTATCCGGTAAAGATGTTATTGCCGCAGCGCAAACAGGTACAGGTAAAACTGCTAGTTTTGTTTTACCTTTACTAGAAAAACTCAGTGCTGCTGATAAAGATGAAGCGCACAATCTTCGTGGCAAACGCATTCGGGTGTTAATAGTAACGCCAACGCGTGAGCTAGCCGTGCAGGTTGAAGCCAATATTGCTCAATATGGTAAATATTTAAATATAAGCTCTATGGCAATGTATGGTGGCACAGAAATAGAGCCACAGAAGCAACGTTTGATTTGGGGTATTGATATTTTGGTAGCTACCCCAGGCCGATTACTTGATATGGCTCATCAGCGGGCGGTGTACTTTGATCAACTTGAAGCTTTTGTGCTTGATGAAGCCGATAGAATGTTGGACATGGGTTTTATTGATGACATTAATAAAATTATTGAGCGTTTGCCAGAAAAACGTCAAAATTTATTATTCTCAGCCACTATTTCTGACGATGTTAGAGCACTAGCAAAAAGAACACTTTATCATGCCAGTGAAATTTCAATCGCTAAGAACAGTGCCTCAAAACCTAAAATATCCCAATGGTTGGTCACGGTAGATAAAACTAATAAGTCCGCATTATTAAGCTATTTAATTAAACAGCAGCAATGGCAGCAGGCACTAATTTTTATTGAAACTAAGCACGGCGCAGCAAAACTGGTTAGCCAATTGGAAAAGCGTGGTATTAAAGCTGAGTCTATTCATAGTGGTCGAACTCAAGTTATACGAGAACAAATTCTCAATGACTTTAAAGCCGGTAAAATAGAGTTTTTAGTCGCCACCGCTATTGCAGCGCGCGGTATTGATATTGGCGAACTGGCTCGGGTGGTTAATTACGACTTACCTGATAAAGTAGACGATTATACTCACCGTATTGGCCGTACAGGTCGTGCGGGTAAAAATGGCGAAGCGGTATCTTTTGTTGCTAAAGATAATTTTAGAAACCTTTGCGCCATTGAAAGTGACTTAGGACACGTTATTGAACGCAGAGAGTTTGACGAATTCCCAGTTAAAAAAGTAGTGCCTGTGTCTATTTTAAATTATGTCCCAAAGAATAAACGTAGTTAAATCAGAGTTAAATTAAGACTTAAATAAAAAATTGCACTAATTTCAATGGTCAATAATGACTTTTTACATTAAATGCAGCGATGATATAATAACGCCACTGCTCGCAGTTGAACTTAGTGAAAAACAACCATAAATAAGTAATCATAAACAAGTCAGAAAATAGGAAACTTAATGAACCCAATTATTGCAATTTTAAAAGAACATGATGTAAGCGACGAGCAAATTAAAGCGGTATTTCAAGCGCTAACAGAAAACCCAATAATGGCCATGGCGACAGTACAACAATTGGGTATTCCACAAGAAAAGTTACAAGCCTTGATGATGATGCTAATGCAAAATCCTGGGCTGATTGAAGAAGCGGTAAATGAGCTAGGATTAGATTTTTCGAAAGTTGAAGCAGCCAAAGCGACTTTAACTAAAGAAAACTAGTTATAGCAGCAAGATTAGTCATATGATTAATCTTGCTAACAATAGGCTGATAGTGATTTCAGCCTATTGTAAACTATAGCGTCAAGTTATAGCGTTAAGTAATAGTGGTAAATTATAGCGATAAATAACCAGTAAGCTTTTTGCAATTTTTCGCTATCAATTTTCACTATCAGTTACGCCTGGTTTGTATAAATAATTTATTCGACCCGAATTGTTGCTTTAATAATTTTCACTACTTTTTCTGTTCGACCAGAGCGACTACCTAAGCTTTCAATGGCCGGCAGTGTTGTTTCTAACCCCTCAACCACCTCACCAAAAATGGTATGTTTACCATCTAACCAAGGTGTGGCGGCAAAGGTGATAAAAAACTGACTGCCATCAGTATTTGGTCCAGAGTTTGCCATGCTCAGTAATCCTGGCTTATCGTGACTTAATGTGCCGCTAAATTCCCCCGCATATTTATAACCTGGGTTGCCGCTACCATTACCTAATGGGTCGCCACCTTGCGCCATAAAGTTATTGATCACACGATGAAAAACCAAATCATCGTAAAAGCCAAGTTTTGTTAAGTAAATTGTACTTGTTGCATGCATTGGCGTGGTCTCTGGGAATAACTTAACCACCAATTTTCCTTCAGTAGTGTCTAACTCCCAAAAATATTGAGCTTCTGGGTCAAAGGTTACTATTTCAGGTTTTTCTAGTGTGGTTTTCCAATCACCTTGAGTTTTATCTATTTTTTGCTTTTCAAGATAAGCATTAACCGATTTTACGGCGGGATCTGAGTTAAAACAACCAGACAATGCTATTAATAATAACGAGATTAAGCTGGTTTTTAGCAATGAAAAATTAATTTTTAGCATGTAACTGCTTCCTTTATATATTGGCTAATATGAGTTTATATCAGGCAATTTGTAACATCAGACGATAGATTAGTTAATTATTCACGGTTGAGCAATTGTAATTTTATGATTTTAATCGCTTATTTAGGCAATAACGCCACGTCAGTAAAAATAGCTTTTCGTTGCAAACTTAATTTAGCACGGTTATTTAATTTGATATCACCATTAATGACTTCGACGCCTAATGAACTTAATAGTGTTAAATAATCGGGAATAGCGTAACTGGCTGAAAAATCCGTTAATAACCTGCTGAAAATTTCACTTTGGCTTAATTCATCTAGTTTTTGTGTTATTTCTGTCGCGCTTAGGTATTGCTTAAAGCAGCAAGCTTGGAGTGCTTTTAAGGCTAAATCTAATGAATAAGGTTTAGCCGCGTTTTTTGATAATGCTCTTAAGGCAATATCAGCTTTCAGCCAATAAAGCGCACCACTCCAGTAAATACGCATATAGTTATGATTTTGACTGATGTGATCACTGACATAAGCTAATTTTTGGTGCGCATAGTTTTGCTGTTTATTACCGCGTTCAAAGCCCTCATAAAGTTTTTGCCACATAGTTTGTTCGTCAAACATGCCCATTCTGGCTTGAGTAATATTTTGATAATAACTGGCTAATCCTTCAGAAAACCATCTAGCGTCAGCGGCGTCATAAGGAATCAGCAAATGACTAAACTCGTGATAAATGGTCCAATCAGCTTTTAAAGCGTCGAGACTAGTATTGAGGTTAACCACTAGAGTAACTGTGGGTGGTGACGAGCGATTTACTTCTCCCCAAGGCACGGCACTATTGCCTTGGTTGCTGGCTTCAATAACCGTCAGAAAATTCTCAACTGGTAATGCACCATAAACTAGTCTCAAAGCCTGATTGGCATGAATAACCCAATCGGTAAGTAGCGGTTTTTTATGCTCTGGAATATTGTTGGCAAATTTTATCTTAGGTAAAGTTAACTTGTTATGAGTGTTTGGCTTTATAGCTGCTGGGGGCGTTAAAACCATAGCGCTAGCGTTATTAATCATAAAAAAGCCACCAAAAGCTATGGCTGCAAAAGCAAGGTTTAAAAAGAAGTGGCAAGGCTTAGCTGTGATTTTATTCCCCATGTTATTAATTATCCTTTGAGCTCGGGCTATTTAATGGTTATCTCATTGCTAGTGTAATTTACTAGCGCATTTTGAGCTGATATTTCTGGTTATTGTCCAACAGCTGATTTTAGTTAACGCTAGTTATGAGCTAGTTATGAAAATCAAAATAAGCCTACTTATTTGCTTGGATCTCGGCGTTATATTTATCGCCTGTACTTGGCATTTATAAGATTAATTTCCAGTAATAAAATTAAGTTACACTATAGCCGGTGGGAATATATAGTGATAAAAATAAATAATTTTTGTAAATTTACATTACGCTGTATTATGATTTATAGCGCTAAAAAATAGCTACTATTTATTAAGTCATACTATTAATTTTACTATTTACCTAAAGGATTAATGATGAAAAAATTCACTTCATTTTATATTGTTTTATTTTTACTGAGCACAATATTTAGCCCATTGAGTTCGGCTAAAGTCAGCAGTGACGCTGACGTTAGCCAATATATGGCGCTGTCTGGCATTAACGTTGCGCTTAATAGTATTCCTGCGCAAATGAGTGCGATGAACCAACAAATGAAAATGACCGCTAAAGATCCCGAACAAGCGCAAAAGGTCATGAATTTGTTATTAAATTCTTGGCGATTAGACGATGTTAAACAAGTGGTTTTTGAGCATATAAAAGACAATTTTTCTGCAGACGAAATGCAAAAGTTACTGACTTGGCTTAATGGCGACTTAGCACGAAGAATAAAAATGGCTGAAGCAAAAGCTTCGACGCCAAGTTTTAACCAAGATTTGATGAATTATATGGCGATATTGCAAACAACGCCGCCAACAACAGAACGCATTAACGTAGTGAGAAACTTTGTTGAAACGACCAACTTAGTCGAGCACTCGCTAAACATTGTTACGGCAGTAGCCAAAGGTACCATTGAAGGTTTGATGGTAGCAAACCCAGGCCAAGGTATTAATGAAGTGCAAATTCAAACACAACTAACACAAATGGAAGCTATGATAAGGCCGGGGTTAGAGCAGCAAATGATTATGGTTTCTTATTTTATTTATCAGTCATTAACCGAACAAGAAATCGCACAATATACGCAATTTTATCAACAACCCTTAGGTCAAAAAGAGTTAACTGTAATGTATGAAGGTATAGGCCAAGCGTTAAATTATTGGTCTACTATCGCGTTTGAAGATATTGCTGCAGAATTTATCGAATAAATCACTTTTATATCATTGTTTTTAGCTTAAGGGCGAAAGTGTCACTTTCGCCCTTTTTACAAGTATATTGGCAAGCCATAATACATAACCCGTGAATAAAAAAACATCAAGTATTCAGCTACATAGTTAGACAGTTAGACAGTTAGATAGTGTCAGAAGAAGCTTTGAGATTAGGTTTATGAAATGTATTACGCGCTTTAACGTTTTAGCTAGCTATGTCGTTGAGTCAGCAAGCCAGCTTCAAAGTATAACTATCATAGTTAGAGCGGCATTTAGTGACAACTTGACGAGCTTACGACACTTACAATGCAAATGATGCTAACTACACAGGTATGAGACTTTAAGTACTATAGGGAATAAAATGATCAAGCATAAAGTGAGTGAGAGTGAAATGACCGACAGCGAAATAACAGACACTGAGCAAAGGGTTCAGTATGTTGGTTTTTGGTTAAGATTTGGCGCAAGCGTTATTGACTCAATCATACTCATCATGTTCACTTACCCTTTTTTGTTTCTAATTTATGGTAGTCAGCATTTCGATTCAGCTGAGTTGGTTCAAGGTTTTTCGGATGTTATGATTACTTATGCCTTTCCAATGCTTGCGACTATTTTATTCTGGATTTATAAGTCAGCTACGCCGGGTAAAATTTTACTACAAGCAAAAATTGTCGATGAAAAAACGGGTGATAAGCCGACAGTTAAACAGTCTGTCATCCGATATCTTGCTTACTACGTTTCCTTGATCCCATTAGGTTTAGGCTTTTTCTGGATTGCTTGGGATGACAAAAAACAGGGTTGGCATGACAAAATTTCGGGTACGATTGTTATTCGTTGTCATCAGTAATTTTAAAGGCTAGCGTAATCAAGTAAGCTGCTGCTATCTCACTTCATATATTAGGTTCTTTTATGTCAACTAAGTCTATTTTAATTACGGGTTGCTCAAGCGGCATTGGCCTACACGCAGCGCTAACACTTTCAGCGCGTGGTTATCAGGTATTCGCTACGGCGAGAAAAGCGCAAGACGTTACCGAACTGCAAGCAAAAGGCCTAAGCGCTTATCAGTTAGATCTCACCAAGCCTGAAAGTATTAGCCAAACTGTCGCCCAAGTGCTTGAAATAACCGGTGGACGCTTAGACTATTTATTTAATAACGGTGCCTATGGTCAGCCAGGCGCATTGGAAGACCTGCCTACCGCAGCATTAAGAGCACAGTTTGAAACCAATGTTTTTGGCTGGCATGAACTTACCAAGCAAATAATTCCAGTGATGAAGCGCCAAGGCCATGGTCGCATTATTCAATGTAGTTCAGTATTGGGTTTTGTTTCTATGGCTTATCGGGGGGCTTACAATGCCTCAAAGTATGCTATTGAAGGCTTAGCAGACACCTTAAGGCTAGAATTAAAAAGTGCTAATATTGCGGTGATTTTACTAGAGCCAGGACCTATTAATACAGAGTTTAGAGCCAATGCGTTGGCGGCTATTCAAGCCCATATCGATATCGAGGCCAGCGATCACAAAGTGCAATATCAACAGCAAATTGCGCGCTTAAGCAGTGAAAAATCAAATGCGCCTTTCACCTTAGAGCCATTAGATGTTACTCAGGCTTTGATTCATGCCTTAGAAAGTAAACGACCTAAATTACGTTATAGAATCACAATGCCAACGAAAATTTTTGCCTTGTTGAAGCGCTTATTGCCAGCACGTTGGTTAGATTATTTACTCGCAAAAGGGTGATTGGTTAGCTTGTGCTAGATTTATATTTTAGACTTATATTTTAAAGTTTTAATTTTTATATCCTGAATAACAGCCATACAAAATAGGGCTATTATTCAAAGATAGCTCAGTTATATGCTGAGCTGAATTAGAGCTGAATAGGTAGTTATTTAGTTATTTAGTTATGTGGGTATGCCATTATTATTTGAATCTAAAGAAAAATAGGCGAGAGTGTGGCTATAGGCACACCCTCGCAAAGACATTTTTAAGCGCTATATTTTCTCAATAGAGACTGCGATTGATTTAGAAGTAGGTGTGCCACAATAATCCGCGGTGCTTTCTAACGGCACTAGCGGGTTAGTTTCTGGATAATATGCCGCCACGCAGCCTGCTGGAATAATATATTGAACTACTTTAAAGTCAGTGAGCGTACGTACTATATTGTCACTTGATACTGTGGTTATTTTTACTTTGTCACCATTTTTTAATTGCTGTTTCACCATGTCGTCTGCATTAACGAAAATCACCCGACGTTCGCCATATATGCCGCGATAACGATCGTCCATACCATAAATTGAGGTATTGTATTGGTCATGTGAACGCAGTGTTTGTAAGGTTAAAATAGGCTTGTCAGTAAACGCTTCGGCAACTTCATGGGCTAATTGTTCAGGTAATTGGGTATCTGAAAAAGTAGCTTTTTCTACGCTTGTTTTCCATTGGCGTTGCGCGGCTTTATTGTCTAAATGAAAGCCTCTACCTACTTTAATACGCTGATTATAATCATTAAAACCTGGCAACACGTTACTAATATCTGCTCTAATTAAGCCGTAGTCGTTCATTAGACTTGTCCAGTCAACGACGCTATCGCCCACTGCAGCCATTGCCATTGAAGCTACAATGGCGGTTTCTGAACGTAAATGTTCGGAGGCAGGTTCATTTTGTCCCGTTGAGCTATGCACCATGCTCATGGAGTCTTCTACGGTAATGCATTGTTCGCCACTTTCTTGTCGGTCAATTTCAGTGCGGCCCAAACAGGGAAGAATTAACGCCTGTTTACCGGTAATAACATGGCTGCGATTGAGCTTAGTGCTAATTTGCACCGTTAAATCACATTGCTTTAATGCCTGATAAGTTCTTGTGGTATCTGGTGTTGCGGCGGCAAAGTTACCGCCTAAAGCAATAAACACTTTTGCTTTACCCGCCAGCATAGTATGTAACGAATCAACCGTATTTAGCCCATGTTCGCGTGGGGCTTTAAAAGCATAATGCTTATCTAATGCGTCGAGAAATTCCATTGGTGGCTGTTCGTTAATGCCAACCGTGCGATTGCCTTGGACATTAGAATGACCGCGTACAGGGCAAGCGCCAGCTCCAGGCTTACCTATATTACCTCTAAGCAATAGCACATTAATAAGCTCTTGAATGGTAGTTACCGAGTGTTTATGTTGGGTAATGCCCATGGCCCAGGTAAAAATAACCTTTTTCTTACTGGCATAAATATCAGTGATTTGCTCAATGTCTTGTCGACTCAACCCAGATTGGCTGATTATTTTTTCCCATGACGTTGCCTCAACACTGTGTTGATATGTGGCAAAATTATGGCAATGTTCAGCAATAAAAGCACTATCTAGTACGGTTTCGTCTTGTTTAAAGCGTTCGAGTAATGATTTAGCGACGCCACGTAGAATGGCCATATCACCACCTAATCGCGGCGTGAAGTAATATTGACTAATGTTAGTGCCGGTGAAAAGGATCATTTCTTTTGGGCTTTGTGGATCTAAAAATTGCTGTAAGCCACGTTCTTTCAAGTTATTAATGCTAACTATGGTAGCGCCTCGCTTACTTGCTTTTCTTAAAGTGCTTAGCATGCGTGGGTGATTAGTACCGGGATTTTGGCCAAAAACGAAGATAGCATCAGCTTGATCAAAATCTGCCATTGTTACTGTGCCTTTGCTAGTGCCTAAGCTGCTAGTCATGGCGATGCCAGAAGCTTCATGGCACATATTGGAGCAGTCAGGAAAATTATTAGTCCCTAATACTCGGCCAAATAATTGATACATAAAAGCCGCTTCATTACTGGCTCGGCCCGAGGTATATAACAGTGCCTCATTTGGTGAGGGTAACTGCTGTAATTGGTCAGCGATAATTTTAAAGGCGTCATCCCAACTTATGGCTTGGTAGTGATCACTTTTACCATCAAAAAACATCGGTTGAGTTAAGCGGCCACTTTTTTCTAAGGAATGATCATCCCATTGTTGTAGCTCGGTTATTGAATATTGTTTAAAAAACTCAGGACTCACTCTTTTACTTGTCGCCTCCCATGCAATAGCTTTCACACCATTTTCACAAAAATCTACTTTACCTGCGGTGTCAGAATCTCCCCACGCACAGCCAGGACAGTCAAAACCACCGGGTTGATTAGCCCGTAATAAGGCTTTTACGTTTTTGGCGGCGTTTTCACTTTGGATCAAATGTTTAGCCGAGCTTTTAAGTGCTCCCCAGCCACCAGCCGGTGGTGAGTATGCAGGCGATGTTTTTGTAGGTTTTGACATGTAAATTACCTCTTAAAGGAAAGGTTTCAACTGACCATGATAAAAATAAAACGGGGTTAGCCCCGTTTTCTGTGTTGAATGGACCACTAACTGTCGGTTTGTGTGAGTGTTACTCATATATTTAATGATATACAAGTGGCTTTAGCAATAAGTTCATGATGCTAAGGTCTAGTTAATAAGCCATACGATAAAGTAGTAGTGGCCAGTTTTTTAGTAAAACAATATTATATTCGCTACTTTATTGATAAACGCCCCTCATTCTAAATTTTTATCAGTTCCTGTCTTCTTTTAGTAGGAATTTTTTTTCTAAGCCGGGGCGTATGATTTTAAGCTTATCATGTAAGTTCAGCTTATTTAACATATGCTGAAGAACAAGTTCGTTATCGGCATAGTAAGTCGACTCTGTTTTCGCTAATCATGAGAAATATTCGTTTAACTACATCATTATTACCCGCAACCACTTCAATTAAGTTGGAGTTCTTTGGCGCATAGATATAATTTTGATATGAGACACTCATTGAGCTTTAATCCCAACTAGGCCCTGTTGCGATGCGTTTGCCTTTAATGGACTCAATACCATTATAGCGCTACGGATCATTTCGCCTGACGACAAAGGCGGTTAGGTATGAAAATGTTACTTCCTTGGCATAGACAAATTTTTCTGCATGCTAATGATTAGACAGGTTACGGCCAAATAGATGGAAAAAATAACACGCATCATTTTTTGGGATAGATTGTTTGGACGAAGAAAACTTGCAAACATTAAAGTGACTCTTCCTTGCTTACTTTAAATTAAGGTTTATTCTAAATTACTTCTGAGTTTAATGAAATAGACTTTTATTTTCAGTTATTTAACCGATAGAATAATCCACATAAATAATGCAGTAGTAGGTTGTTTTAACCCGGAGTAATGTTCAGGAAATTAGTGATATTGGTTAACAACTTAAACAGAAAATGCCCTTAAAATCAGGTCCCAGATTTTCAATTGTGGTAGCGCTACTTTGTGCTGAGCACTAGCGCTACGCTCTTGCGTTATTAGTGAGAATATAAAAGCTTAATCACTATTGGATGATTGGCCCGCTAGCAAATGACAGCTGTCGTTTAGATGATTTACAAGCACTAAGCACTTTAACCCTGCATTTAAACCTACATTTAACTATTCATTGAGTTACTACAAAAATTCTATATATTGTGGTCAGGTACATTGGTTTATTATTTCAGACGAAGATGAGAGGTTTTGCTGCGGCCGTTGACAATAATTTGCTATTTAGCTGCACGATATCTTAATAGAACTGTTACAATTTCGCTTGGCTTAGCACAAAAATAAAGACTGGCTGAAGTTGTTGCTTATACTGTGGTTTCGCAATAAAAACTCTAGTTTTTGATAAGCTCAACTCAATGAATAAGCTGGCATATTGTCACTTTTCTTCACGTAAATCAGCAATGATTACTTTTATTTTTAAAGGTAATACCAAGGACGATATTTGTGCGCCAAACGTTTATGTCACTTTTTTCTCTATTTTTAAGTTGTTTTATCCTGTTGTTAGGTATTGGCCTAATTAATGTTTTATTGCCGGTAAGAATGAATTTAGACGGATTGAGCACTGAATCAATCGGTATTGTTTTATCGTTATATTATGTCGGTTTGCTAATAGGCGCGCTTTACAGCACGAGTTTGATCAAAAGAGCAGGGCATATTCGAATGTTTGCTGGCTGCGTGTCATTAGGCGCGGTGAGTATATTAATTTGTAGTCTCTACTCAGAAGCTATGCTTTGGGGGGCAATGCGGATAGTGATGGGGTTTTGTATCGCTTGCGCGTTCACGGCAATGGAGAGCTGGCTTAGTGATAGTTCAAGTAAAGAAACCCGTGGTCAAATATTAGCCATCTACAATGCTGTTGTATTGGCGGGGCTTTTTGGCGGGCAATTTTTTATCAATGTGGCCAACCCTCAAGATAATATGCTTTTTGTTATTGCCGGCATATTAATGTGCATAGCGATTATTCCTGTTGTACTGAGTCGCCATTTCGGGCCAGTGGTTGAAGAATTTAGTTCGATGTCTCTGCGCTTGTTATATAAACGCTCGCCACTTGGTGTGGTCAGTTGTTTTATCTCCGGCATACTTTATTCCGCTGTTTTTAGTTTATTACCTGTGTTTGCAAAAGCCTTTGATATTACCGGTTTTCAGCTCTCGCTTTATATGGGGGCGGCTATATTTGGCGCCTTTATTTTACAGTTCCCTGTTGGTTTTTTATCCGATCGTTTCGATCGGCGTACCGTATTGTTGGTCTTGTTGCTCATCTCTGCCAGTGCAGGGATTGCGGTGACTATACTCGCGCCGTTAGGGATCACATGGGCGGTATTTTTAGCGACGGCTATTACTTGTGGCATTATTGCTTGTACTTATCCATTAAGTATTACCGAAGCACTGGATAAGTTACGCCAAAGTGAGATAGTTGCCGCCATGTCGTCAATGATTTTAGCTTTTGCCTTAGGTGGGGTTTTAGGGCCTTATTCTGCGTCACTTGTGATGGATAAATTTGGTGGCGATGCCTTATTTTATTTCTTAGCTTTTATTCAGTTATTGTTAGCATGTTTTGTGGTATTTCGAATGACGGTGCGCCAGGCGTTACCGATAGAAGAACAAGAGCAGTTTGTCATGCAAGGGTCGGTAATATCTTCTGCTGTTGAACTTGATCCTCGTACCGAGTATCACGAATCACAATACCGGCCTTGTGCTGAAGTAGAAACAACACTGATGGTGGCAGAAACCGATCCAGCGCTTGCGGTGGCATTGTCTTTAGCCGTGGCAAAAGTCAATGCTGAGCGCGGCATAGAAGTGGCCGAAGCACTGGCAATACTACCTAATATCAATGTGTTAAATATGTTTCAAGCAATGAGTGATATTTTACCTGAGCATATAGCCGAATTAACCTTAGCTTTAGTGACCGTTAAGCCTGAGCTTAGTAGTGAAATTGCGAAATTAACTCCCTCTACTGAGTCGTAAAATCATATCAAAATAGTCAATGGCTACCTAAAAGAGCACAGATAAAAATAATATACGCTGGCTATATCATTAATATAAATAAGCGAAAGTGTGTAGCAAAGCTGTAATTTTATTGTGCTTATAACTATGGGCTATCCACCTAGCCCGACCAACCACTACATGTTGTGGTTCCTTTCTTTTGTCATTTAGGTCTTGTTGGTGCGCTAAGCGGAACTAATTATTTGATAGTGTCAGGATTTTTTACAGTCAGCAAAAGGTCATATTGCTGACCTTATAGTTAGGTGTATTAATAAAAAGAGTTTTTGTATTATTTTTTTGTCAAGAAAGTGCATTCGAGACGTTAGCTAATGGCTAATATTTAGGTCAACTGATCGCTAATAGCGACCTTTTATGTAAATGAAAATTTGTTTATCAAACTCTAAAATTGACGCTAGTAGTTTTGAATGTTTAGTTGAAATGCCTGAAGACTTTTATTTTATACTATAGCAAAGGATTACTAATCCTATGGTAGTGCTTTAATGATGAAATTACCTTAATGCAATCACCAGAAACAAACATCAATCATGATAATTGATGTTTGTTTATAATCAAATATTAAAAATTAAATTAAGATTTTTTCTTAAATCGACGCGATACTAACCCCATAATCCCTAATGCAAAAATAGCAATTGTTGAAGGTTCTGGAACATCCGTTGAACCTCCAGCATTGACAGAACCAAAAGTGATATTGTCAAATGCGATTTGGTTTTGTACGCCGGCAAAAGAAACAGATTTAGCAGTACCCGCAAAGCCTACACCAATATCAAAAAATGGACTAAAATCGCCGCTTGGATCGCCGCCATCAGATATCGTGATAGGAATCGCTAAAGAAGCCAGTAAAGTACCACTACCATCCAATCCGTCAAAAACCTGAACAGAGCCGGCATTATTTATTGCGCTATAAAAAAAAGAAAAGCCAACATCAAAGCCTGCTGCAACGTTCATTATCGAGGAAGTTCCAGTAAGAAAAAACATCACTGTATCCTCGCTAGGCTCACCGCCGAAGTTGCCGGTACCACCTGCTTCCGTATCTATAATTGAAAGCGTGTTAGAACTAAATTCCACGCCATAATTTACGCCAGAATTTCCATTTGCACTGGTTCCACCATTATAGAAACCATTAATAGCTTCCTGGTCATCTAGGCCTTCGAAATCTAATACGATAAGGCTCGCGTTAGCTATTCCGCTAGTTAAAAATGCTAGGCTGAACAACCCTGTTAGTAATAATTTTTTCATTATATTATCCTTTTGTTTATTGTTTATTGTTTATTGTTTAATTAAAATCCGTCTTGATAAAAATAAGCAACAACTTAAAACGCTACTCAAGAAAACACCTTAAGTTGAGCATAAATCGATCCACCCTTGTTAAATTATTGATTTAACGCTTTAGTTTATTTTTTTTTGAGGGAGGTGGTTGATAAAGTGTAAAAAAATTAGACACAGAAATAAAATTTTCATAGTAGTCTATGATGTCAAGCTTTAGCACTTAAAAAACTAAGTTAGTTGAGTCTACTTACTCAAATGAATAAATAGACTTGATTGCCACCACATATGAGATGTTCTGCGCCTTTATTGAATTTACCGAAACAAATGTGTTGATTGTTAATGTGTATTAACAAAGCGGTTTGTTTGACAGATTTCCTCTTGAGCAATAATTCACCTACGACCCCGAACTAAATTAACTAAAGTAGCAAACTAAATCTCATTTGAAATGAGCATACGTTTAGACTGAATATTTCTAAAGCAGTCAAACTGCGAGGTGAACAAATTTAATGAGCCGTAAGTGTGCCATTCCGACCATTGGCCCGTAAGCTAGGCTATTACTGTGTATTAGTGGTTTATACATAACAGAGTGTTGTCTTGGGAGGCGGTCGCTCACCAGAGCTAGTCGTAAAGTGTTCTAGTCTCGGTAAAGCAAACTTTCTGATATTACTTGTATGAAATACATTAACGTCAGCTTTCGTATCAACAGTGACCAAAAAACGCCTACATAATTTACCGTTGCTAAAGACCCCTCTGTGGCATAAGTGATCGAAGAGGTTAAATCTAGTAAACACAACATGTAGTGGTCGGTTGTGCTATGTGGATAGCCCTTTTATAACCATAATTTGTAGTGCCCACACGCGCTAGTTTATATATCAAGGAGCAAAAATAGCGCGAAATTTTGCTCAGTTCTAATAGCATTAACGTTGAAAAATCGTGCTTAATTTATCAGTGAATATTGTCAGGGTTTGTCGCATAACAATCACTCAGTTGAAAGTATGTCGACCAAACTAGATTTAATGCTAGATAGTAGAGTTCAGATTTTTAAAGCGCTAGATTAGTGTATGCTTTAACTTAGTCTTTAATTATTAAGATAAAAATTACTAAAAAATAAATTTTAGATGCATAATAAATCATAATGTTTTAGTCTTTACTGGTTTGACCACTATTTACATTTGGTTTTAGCGATTTATAATCGACTATCAATCTAAGTGGTTAATCCTTGATTACCCGAGTATAAAAAAATCACTAACGCTAGAGGTATATATGTACAACCTACCATTAACAATAAAGCAAAAAATAATAATGGGGTTTAGCACAATAGGAATTTTATTAGTTGCAGGAAGCCTTTTTTTTTATAATTCATTAACACAAATTAGCAAGGCCAACAGTAATGTTGAGTTATTAGCTGTTCCAGTACAAAAGCAAAGTAGTGCCTTACAAATCAAATTACTTAACATGATAAAAGTAGGTGCTTCAGGTTTCAGCCAACAAGATAGCGTTAATTTGCTTAAAAGTGAGCAAGTATACGCGAATTTAAATCAAGAGTTTCAATCTGCTGTTACGGTTTTACGCAGTAAAGTCACAGACCAACCTAAAATGCTGCAAGCTTTGAAGCAGGCAGAGGTTCATTATCAAGACTACGTAAACCAAAGCGAAAAATTTTATTTAGCGAAAAAAAATGTCGCTTCAGCTAATGAAAATTTTGTGATTAACTTGCAATTATTTCTTGAAAGTCGTCATCAAGCCAGTAATAAAATGCTTGATCTTGAATTACTTGAACTCCCGGATAATGCTCAACTACTAGTAGAAATTATTGGCACGGGTGCGCGTATAGACGATATGTTGTTTACGCTAAAAGGTACTATGTCAGGTTTACAGCAAATTTCTGAGCTCGATATTTTGGCTCAACATAAAGAGGACGTAAGTTTTTTAACGGCCAACGTCTCTAATAACTACAGCTTTATGGTACAACTATTTGACGGTATTGATGATCAGTCTTTACTTGAAGAGTTTGCCATTGAATTTGCTATTATAAATAACCTATTGGTCGAACCAGGCACATTATATCAAGATAAAAAACAGGCGCTTGAAGATAACATTAATGCAAATAACAGCTATAACCTGTCAGTAGAAAGCTTTAACGCGACCTACCAGCAATTAACTTTATTGTTATCGCTTGCTGAAGCACGCTTTGATGAATTGCAGCGAACCACAAAAGCAAAAGTTGCCACAGGGGAAAACCTAGCCATATATATGGCGCTTATCTTTGTTTTTTTAGCGACTTTTATTGCCGTAGTGACTACTCGTGCGATGTTAGGCCCTTTAACTACGGCCAATAAATCATTAGCCTTGATTGCAAAGGGAGATTTAACGCAAAGATTAACCATTAAGAACCAAGATGAATTTGGTGATTTATTCAAAAACATCAATAAACTTAGTGACGATTTAACCTCATTGTTGAAAAACATTAGTCAGAATGCTTATTCATTAGACAAATCAGCAAAAGTGACCAGTGAGCAAAGTCATCGCATCGCCCAATCTACATCAGCACAAATTATCCGAGTGAATGAGGCCAAACAAATTGCTGAAAAAATGTTTATCAGTTCATCAAATGTTACTGACCAAGCAAATTTGACCGCCAACAACGTTTCAGAAGCTTCAAAACACAGTGTTGAAGTACACAATATTGCTGACGATAACAGTAACCGTATTGATTTGTTGTCAACCAGTTTAAGTGACTCAGTTGCCGTCATGGCACGTTTAAGTAAGCACAGCGATAGCATTGGAGGCATTTTAGATACCATAGGTAGTATTGCTGACCAAACCAATTTATTGGCATTAAATGCGGCAATTGAAGCAGCAAGGGCAGGTGAGCACGGTCGAGGCTTTGCGGTTGTAGCAGATGAGGTCAGATCATTAGCGTCTCGTACACAGGCATCAACAGCTGAGATTCAACAAATGATTAATGCACTGCAAAAAGAAACAAAAACAGCGGAAATCGCTATTTTTCAAGGGCAAAGTCAGGCCACTGAATGTGCTTCTAAAAGCCAAGAGTTAAGCCATGGCATCAAACAAATTGACACCGCACTGCATACCATTGATGAAATGAGTAAAAGCATTAGCATAGCTTCGAATGAACAACTTGGTTTTAGCCAAGATATTGAAGTAACAATGACTGCAGCGGCCGAAGCAGCAACACATAATGCGGCAGAGTCACAAGATTTATCGAATCGAAGCGATGACGTAAATAAATTGGCAGGTTCGTTAACTGATTCAGTAGCAAGATTTAAGCTTTAAGGCTTAGATCTTAAGGCTTAGGTTTTAAGACTTGGATTTTAAGTTAGGCAAGATAAAAAACAAGACAAAAAAGCCCTAAATAGCGTAAGTTATTTAGGGCTTTTTTTGAAGTGATAAAAATATGATGACTATCTAGGTGCATCAGAATAAGGGTCAAATGACTTGTTCTCATTTGAACTTTTATTTGAACTACTACTTGAACGACTTTCGCCACGGTTATAACTTGATTTATCACTAACGCTAGGGCGACTGCTTTCGCGCTTATGCTCAGGTTTATAAGCTTTTTTATCTTCAGGCTTAGCACGATGAGTCTCTTTAAAACTATCTTTGCTAAGCGGTATAATCGCTTCACCCCGAACCAATACTTTTGGTTTTTTAGTTTTGATATGTAACGGAATAACACGTTGGCGCGGTGGTGTTTCAAATTCATCTTCACCGGCTTCTGGTAAGTTTTTATAATCATAGAGATAGAAACGTTCAAGCTTCTCTCTTGCCCACTCAGTTTTACGCAAAAACTTTAAGCTTGAAGCTATGCTTGGATTACTTTTGAAGCAATTAATTCGCGTGTACTCAGCTAAGATATCAAAGCCATAGTGGCTGACTAATTCGTTTAGTAGCGTGTCTAATTTTAATCCATGTAAAGGATTGTGTAATTGTTCGTTTTCTTGATTCATATATTGACTTATTTTTATCCTACTTAACGCTATTATATACCCAAATTACCTTAAAATGCTTGTTTCAGTGGGAATTAAAAATGATTTAGGCACAGCTTTTAGTTCCCGGCAAAGCTACGTAGCTACATCTTAAACTTGATGGTGGCTTTGCAGCCAAATGTTATTGTTATCAGCTATTATTTTAGTTGTCATGGCATTGTAATCATAAAGCGGTACATGCAGTTATGCTTTATGTTGTATAATTATTTTAACACCTTATTAACTTCTTCATAAAATGGACATTTGACATGAAAAAACTAATCGTACTTTTAACTATTTCAACGTTAAGTAGCTCGGCTATCGCGCAGGAAACAAGCTGGTTTGAAAGCTTAAAAAATCTTGTTGGATTAGGTGATACACCTGAGCAAAGTCTAGTGTCAAAGACTCCTGCTAAGCAAGGCACTGATGGATTGGTTGATATGTTAACTAGCTCATTAAATGTTAATGCAGACCAAGCTGCTGGTGGTATGGGCGCTATTTTTAATTATGTTAAAGATAATGTCTCAACTGAGCAATTTAGCCAATTGGCTAACTCAATACCGGGTGTAGAAGGGCTGGTTAGTCAAATGCCCGATATTAGCAAACTTAACTCAGGTGCTAGCGATGGCTTAGGTGGATTACTTGAACAAGCATCACAATACAGTGATTCGTTAAAATCGATTAATAATGTTAAAAAACAATTTGAAGCTTTAGGGTTAAAGCCTGAAATGATCAGTAATTTTATTGCTACTGCACAAAGCTACTTGGACACAGAACAAGGGCAACAAGCAAAAAAAATACTCACTGACGGTTTAGGTAAACTGTTAGGCTGATTGGCATTTATTGATGTAGCCAAAGGCTTATTTTTCCATGATGTGGAAGCGGTTTATTCAGCCCATAACTATAAATATCTGCCTGAGCTGAAAATAATAATAATTCGCGTTTTGCGACTTGATCTTATGTCCTAGCGCTACTGTGAAATTGCATATTGCAGTTGCGCAGCTATTTTGGGGCCACTGTAATATGTAATATGTAATATGTAATATTCAATTTCATAGTGGCATTAGCCTTCATCTTGAAAAATTTCTTCAATGCTTAGTTTAAATAACCTGGCGGCTTTAAAAGCCAGTGGTAAACTGGGATCAAACTTACCTTTTTCTATGGCATTGACCGTTTGGCGAGATACCTCTAATGCCTCTGCAAGTTGTGCTTGTGTCCAGTCTCTTTCGGCGCGCAGTACTTTCAGTTTATTTTTCATTGGTATTTTCTATTGCCAATAAAAATGGCAGCTATGTGGGTCAGTCCCATAAAAATCACTAAATGAGCAATGTCAGCGTGGAAAGTTATCAGGTCTAATACATCCAAATTTGAATAGGTTAAGCCAACTACTAAACTAAGCCCTAAGGTAATGCCCATCGCATTGAGTTGAATACGTTGCTGCATTTCATCTAAAGCTTTTATATGCGCTATATTAGCCAACACCATTTTTAAACCTAAGGCTAAATTTAGTAAAACGGCTATCACCGTTAAAGTGATGTTTAAGTCCCATATAAATCGTGGACCAAAATTAGTCAGTGCCATGCTTAAAACCCAAGCCGTGCTCCAAAAGCCGAGTTTTGCCGTACTGCTTTTGTTTTTCTGCTGCCAAGATTTTGCTTTACTGATTATTTCATTATTTTTGTCTGTCATCATGCTGACTCCTATGTCGCCACTGCTTTACTAAAAGTTAAGTTTGCTTTACATTTTAAAGGTAGGTGACGATGCACTTTATGTCAAGTGTAGTTTACTTTTAGTCTTGTAAGTTTGACTTTTATGAGTCAGAGGTTTATGTTTTTGATTGATGGTGTTAGCAAAAATGGGCTTAGCAATAATATTTGGCAACAATATTCGGCAATAATATTTAGCAACAAATACAGACCTAGCAAAATCTAGGTGCACTATTCCAGCAGGTTAACCTGCTGTGTTTGTCTTATTCATCGTGATGTTATTAAAACAACAATAAAAAAGTAGTCGATATTTAACCCTAGGGCAAAATTCTTATAATTTGCTGAAGCTTTAAATTATATTGGTATAAATGACGTATGACTGAAAGTAGCGCAACAAAAAGCACAAAAAACCCGACAAGTGATTTAATTTTAAGTATCGACAATGGCACGCAAAGTGTTCGTGCCTTGTTATTTGATCTACAGGGTAATCTAGTTGCTAAAAGCCGTATTGAACTGCAAGCCTATTTTTCTAAAAAACCGGGTTGGGCTGAGCAAGAGGCTGATTATTTTTGGCAAATGCTAGGGCAGTGTTGTCAGCAACTTTGGCAGCAAAGCGAGGTGATTGAAAACGGCTATCGCGAGAGAGTGACCGCCGTTACTGTTACCACGCAACGTGGCACCGTGATTAACTTGGATAAAAATGGCCAGGCCTTACGACCGGCTATGCTGTGGCTTGATCAACGCTTATGCCAAAAAAATAAGCTTATGCCTTGGTATTGGCGCATCGGATTTATCCTGATAGGTCAAAGTAAAGTGGTTGATTATTTTCGTCGTAAATCACAAGCCAATTGGCTTGAGCAATATCAGCCTGAAGTGTGGAAAAATACCGATAAATTTTTATTATTGTCAGGTTTTTTAAGCTACAAATTAACCGGTCAATTTAAAGATTCGGTTGGCAGTATAGTCGGTTATTTGCCCTTTAATTATAAAAAACAAAACTGGGCACACTCGTGGGACTGGAAATGGCATGCATTACCCGTGAAACGTTCAATGTTACCAAGTTTAGTCAAACCGGGTGAGGTGCTGGGTGAGATCACCCCTGATGCTGCCGCTCATACCGGTTTAAAAGTAGGTACCTTATTAATTGCCTCAGCGTCTGATAAAGCCTGTGAAGTATTAGGCTCGGGTTGTATTAACCCAGACACCGCCAGTTTGAGCTATGGCACGACAGCAACTATTAATACTAACAACACTAACTATGTTGAACCTCAAGCTTTTATCCCGCCTTATCCTTCAGCCCTTCCCGATAACTTTAATAGCGAAGTGATGATCTATCGTGGCTTTTGGATGGTGAATTGGTTTAAGCAAGAGTTTGGTCAAAATGAAATAGATAAAGCGCAAACTTTAGGGGTTAGCGTGGAAAGTTTATTTGATCAATTAGTCGCGCAAGTACCGCCAGGGTCGATGGGGTTAATGTTGCAACCTTATTGGTCGCCAGGGCTAAAAAATCTTGAAGCTAAAGGCGCTATTATTGGTTTTGGTGACGTGCATACTCGCGCGCATATTTATCGCTCAATTTTAGAAGGCTTAGCTTACGCACTCAGAGAAGGGCAAGAAAACTTAGAAAAACGGCAAAAATGTAAAATAACCAAGTTAGTGGTTTCAGGCGGAGGCTCGCAGTCAGATGCCGCATTACAACTTACCGCTGATATTTTTAATTTACCTGCGCACCGGCCACATACTTTTGAAACTTCAGGTTTAGGCGCCGCCATTAATGTTGCCGTAGGTCTGGGGTATTTTGAAAACTACCAACAAGCGACTACCGCTATGACCCGACTCGAGCAAACGTTTTTACCCAACCAAGCCAATGTAAAACTGTACAATAAATTATATCAGCAAGTTTATCGAAAAATGTACCGGCAATTAAAACCTATATATCAAAATATTAAAAAAATAACCGGTTATCCTGAGTAATCCAATAGTTGTGTGCTCAAGTGAGTGTTGTTCATCGTTAACATGAACAACACTCTTTATTAAAGTGGCTACTGTTAGTTTTTACAATGACATCACAAAAGCAACAAGTGATGCCCGTTCAGCTTCGGTTAATGCCATAAAAGCGCTTTTACTCGATTGTGCTTCGCCACCATGCCATAAAATAGCTTCCTCGATATTATTTGCTCTACCGTCATGCAGAAATCCTGCTGCAGGATTAACTGTTTTAGTCAATCCTATGCCCCATAAAGGTCGAGTTTTCCACTCTTTACCTGAAGCCATAAAATCTCGTCGATTATCGGCCAGTCCTTCGCCCATATCGTGGAGTAACATATCGGTAAACGGATAAATAGTTTGACCTTTCAATGCCTCAGGAGCAACCCGACCACCTATCAATACATCGCCGACTTCAGTGGTAAACTTTGGGGTATGACAACCCGTGCAATTAACTTGTTGAAATAATATTGCGCCGCTTAATACGCTTTCATTGTTAATGTTACGTCGCGAGGGCACGGCTAAGGTTTCCGCATAAAATACCACGTCATCTGAAAAACTTGCTGATGCTTCGGTTTGACCAAACTCATCAATACCGGTATCAATAAAGCCTGTTCGCGCTAAATAGCTTTCATGCATAATGGAGTTGGCGATGCTCTCTTCTGGAAATAACGGGTTGGTAATGCCCATATCGCCATGGAGTGCCGCAAGTGATTGTACGCGAACACTTGGTGTGCTTGCTTTCCAGCCAAAGCGTCCTAAGGAAACCGGTCGTTGTTCACCACGTTGGCTTTTGATGGCGTCGAAAACCCAGTTAGCACGCCCAGAAATGCCATCTTCATCCGCGTCGTGCTCATCGCTAAGCGCTAATATATCGTCTTGGGCTATGAGCTCAAGCAATCCTAAACCAAAAATAGGCATGCCGTTTCTTGGGCTATAGCGAACATTATTTTGCAAAAGGGCGCTGTTGAAGCTATTTTCAGTACTAACATCGTAGGGGGCTTCAATTTCAAACACAGGCTTTTTCAATGTCACCGTTGCACCGTCAGGATAAGTAACGCTTGTATAGTCGAATGATAAGAAAACATTCGCTTGTCCAATAAAGGGGTTAACTTGCCAATCATCACGGGCTTTAAGCACACCGCGATGAAATAATTGTCTACCAAAGCCGTTAACGGGAGTGTTTTGACAATAATTATTAGCCGCTAATGGCGCGTCACATTGACCATCTTCAAGGCTAATTCGCAGGAATATACCGGCATTAGCACCAAGCAGTAGTCGCTGCGCTTTAACCGGCACAGTTAATGTCGCTGGGCGGCCATCTCTTTGATGGCAAGAGTTACAATCTTGGTTATTAAATACAGGTCCTAACCCATCGAGATTTGGGTGTGCATTGTTTGGCGCTGTGGTAAATGACGTTTCAAAATGCGCATCTCCGGTCAAGTGTCTAGCTAATTCAGACTCGGTTAACCTTGCTATAGGGGTTGAAAAACCATGACCGGAATCACTGGCATTTTCTGCTGTCGCGTTACCCGCTAACAAACGTACATGAGCGTAATCAGGGTAAGTAAGTGCTGGCTTTGTTATGGGTGCGGCGCTGCTTTTAGCACTGTCACCGCCGCAGCTGGTCAGTAAGAGCGCTAGCAATAGCGTGAAACACGCAAAGATAAATTTCGAATTTAGTTTTTTTATCTGCTTGATAATTATCATTTATGTTAACTTTTAATGCGTTTTATAAATCGGCTGAAAAGGCTTTTACACAGGAGAGTTTTGCTGAAGCGGCCTATTTTAAATGGCAACAAAACTCTCTGTATTACTTTCAATTTAAATAGTACAGCGTTTAGTTTGCATGCCATTGTGCCAGCAGCGGTAATACATCACGTTCGAATGAGGTTTGAACTAGCGATAGAGATTCAATTGCACCTTGTATTCTTAAACGAGCATCTGCGTCGTTAATTGCTTGCCTAAAGGGTAAGTTATCTTCTCCTTTAATAGCTTGTATAGCGGTGAGGGCATCATTAATTTGGTTATTCATCCTGCTCGCTAATTCACTGTCAGCGGCTGCGACAAAGTCGATAATGCCTTGTTTATCTGCACCATTGATAAATTCACCGCGAAAGACATTTTGCACGCCTTGGATATTGTCGGCAAAATCGGCTAAAGAATTCCAACTGTATTGTGATTCTACTAATGAAGTATCCGTAGTACTCAAACTTGTGCCAAAAGGCTCGGCTATTTTTCCATTGCCGACTTCATCAATAATGCCAATCATCCCCTGGATTAATTCCTCTATCACACCAAGCTCAGACGCATAAACATTATTGTTCGCCGTTAAGAGTAACTCTTTGTAGGCAGGTGAGTTGCTATGACTTGGATCATAAGAAACTGTCCAAGCATCCGCTAAAGACTGAGCATACTCGTTAAACACTTCAGCCGTTGCCACTAAATATTCACGCTCAAGCGGGGTCATTTCATCGATCGTTTTCTCATTGTCTGCTAGACCATCACCAAACAGTAAAAACTCCATGGTGTGAAAGCCTTGTACGTCATCATTAAATAATTTAACTTGCTCGGCAGTAAAACCTGACTGAGATGCTAATAACGCTTGTAAGTCGCTAGTATTTAATGGCCAGGTATCTAAATGTGGGTCGATTGAGAGTGCATCTACGGGACCAAAAATATGAGCTTCACCTTGCTCCCATGGTATTCGGACATCACGCCAAGCTTGTTGTGCTGCAGCCAAGTTTTCAGCAGTAGGGGAGTTGAATAAGGTTAAGGTTGCTAAATGGTATTTGTTGGCTTCAGTGCTTAATGACAAATAACCCGCCACAATCACGTCATTGGTTAAATTTGTGATCATTTCAGTCGCACTGAAAGTAAAGCTGTTATTAATTACCGGCGCTTCTCTTACCGCTTCCGATGATGAACCACCACAAGCCGATAAAATAATTGCGGATAAAGTTGCGGCGACCAAAGATTTTTTTACGTACATGTTTATGTCCTTTTAAAAGTTTAAAATTATTATTCTGTGACTTTTGCTTAATGTGACTTTTTTAATGTGAGTGATTGCGATGCGCCTATATAGTGAAGAAATATCCCAGAGATAGTGCCACTGAGTGAGTGTTATCAAGATTTTCTTGAGCATATTTCTGCTCGGAAATTTGTACTTTGAAAACCAACTCTGGAATAGGGTAATAATTAACGCCGACTGATAACTCTTGTTTATCAAAGCGAGGAGTAGCGATGCTATTAGCCACTTTTTTGATCGGATTAGCATAATCAACAGCAGTAAAAATTTGCAGTGGTGATGACAAACCTAAAAGTCCTTGCGCGTTATAACCTAATTCAACAAAAGCCGATTCAGCTTCGCTACCCACTTGAGAGAAATTTCCTGGCTTTAAGCCGGGCGTAGTTTTATTTGCTAAAGTAATCGCTTCACTGTCTTCTAACTGGCCAAATAAGTACTGTCCTCTTGCTAACCAGTTACCGGCGCTCCACGCTCCGTGCACGCCAAAAATTTGTAAATTACCGTCGCCGGCAATATTATTCTGGTTATTACGATTGTCTGTGGTATTGCTGGTGTAATAACTTAAGCCAATGCCCTTATCTTTTTTGACATCGCCATAATCAAGGCGAAAAGTGAGCGCTAAATCATCAGAGTTAACTTGTTCAAAGCGTTTCTGATGGCCAGTAGCCGCCCATTGATAAGTTCGAAAATATTCTGAATTTAACCCTGTGGTTAATAGCGCTTGTGCGGTAAAATCCTGCCAATGAGTGATGACATTAACCCCGGTTTCATTCCAAGTTTGTGGGATCATGCTGGCCTCACTCCAATGACGCTCGGTGGTCATATATTGGTGAGGTTGATGTAAGTCTGTGCCCAAACCGACAGGAACAAAAATGCGGCCTATTTTTACCGCCAGATATTGATTAGCTTGATAACGCACTTGTAGCTTTTCAACGACCACTTCACCGCCAGCCTCTATCTCATTTTCAAATTCGCCAAATTCTTCAAAGCCATCGTATTCAAGTGTTACACCGGTACCGCCATGTTCATACTCAAGCTCTAGCTCCACTTGCCATTTCGGCGTGAAATCGTAAACCAATTCAAGTACAACTCTTTCTAGGTCCGTACTCGCACGTCTGCTTGGATCTAAATCTTGGGTATTTCTAAATACTTCCTCGTTTTTATATCTCACACTGCCGTAAGACTTTATTTGCCAGTTTTTATCTAGCGACAAGGTTTGATCTGCTGTATTCATTGCTAACATGGCGGCAGATTGCGACTTTAAAGCCTTAAGCTGAAGTTCAATATCAGCAATTTTCTGTTGTTGTGCTAAGAAGTCTTCTGCAGCTGGTGTTATGCTTTGTTGCTCATCAGCCAATGCCGCAGTACTTACTAAAAACATCACTAATATGTTTGAAATCTTCATAAATAAACCTAAATGGTAATGATAACTAATTGTATTTGAAGGGAGTGTAATCGCATGTAATCGTAAATGCAAATAATAATCAAAATCATTTGTATTTATGTTGTGGCGAGTTTACTTAATAAAAATCAAGCGAAAACAAGGCATGATTTGAGTTGTAATCGGGTAATAATGAGGGGTTGTTGTAAAATTAATTTCTCGGTGAGTTGCTTTCATTTTCTGTAGTACTTTATCGAGGTAAGCGCGTAATTAGCCCCACATACCAATATTAATCGAGCCTGCGCATAATTATCTTAGTAAATTAACATGAGGTAATTATGAATAAACAGCAAAAAATCAAACACTGGCAAAACATCTTTGAACAGCAACAACGTAGCGATTTAACTATCATTCAATTTTGTCGCGACAACAAGGTTAACGTGTCCACCTTCTATGCTTGGCGTAAATGCCTATCTGATAAAGCGCTACCCGTAGAACAGCAACAGGTGATCCCCTTTGTTATTCATGAACAATCTTTTACACAACCGTCCATGATTAAACTCACCACGCCCAGTGGCTACCAAGTAGATTTTGAGTCGACCTTAAGCCATCAAGCCTTAACGAAAATATTGAGTGCGCTGTAATGCACTCCCCAAACCAAGTCTACTTGGTCACTGGTTTCACTGACATGAGAAAATCAATCAATGGTCTTAGCATTATTGTCAGCGATACCTTATCACTCGATCCTTTGAGTCAAGCTTGGTTTGTTTTTTGTAATAAACATCGCGATAAATTAAAAATATTATTTTGGGATACCAATGGTTTTTGGCTTTATTATCGTCGCTTAGAGCAAGGGCGATTTCAATGGCCGAAATACGGCGAAACGTGTGCTGCAATGAGTATTGAACAACGCCAACTTCAATGGCTATTATCCGGTTTACCCGTGACGAGTCAGACTCGACATCCTACATTATCAGGTTTGTCTGTGATGTAACCCATTACGATCACTTTTACCCTCTTGTACGATCTTGCCAGTGTGTCATGCTGTAAAAATGACAGATGACACACCGCTCCTCACCCTACAAAATCAACTTGCCCAAATGCAAGCACAGATTGATGCCTTGCAAAAAGATAAGGCGGTCTGGCAAGAAGATAAAGTCGAAATGCAAACGCGTATTGACCATCTACTCGCTGAATTAAAGTTAAGTAAGTCACAAAAGTACGGTCGAAAAAGTGAAAAATCCCCTCGAGGTACCTTCAACGAAGCCGAGCAGCATAAAACGACTGAGCCACCTAAACATCATAAAAAAGGCAAACAATCGCTAGCTGAGCATTTTGAGCGAGAAGAGGTTGAGCACACATTAACCGAGTTAGCTTGTTCGTGTTGCGGAGAACAAATGCATCACTGTAGCAGTGAAGATAGCGAACAAGTGAAAATTATTCCCGCCAAAATCAGTGTGATAAAACATAAACAATTTAAATACGCTTGTCGGCACTGTGAACACGAAGCACTGACCAATAAAATAATAACTGCGCCTAAACCAGCTCAACCTATTCCTGGTAGCATCGCGAGTCCTGAGGCCTTAGCCGCAGTAGTTACCGCCAAATACTGTGATGCACTGCCGTTGTATCGTTTAGTTGATATCTTTGAACGCGGTGGTTTACGTATATCAAGAGGAACCCTAGCCAACTGGTGCATTAAGGCCGGCAACCTCATTAAACCATTAGTCAAAGCAATGCAGGCTCACTTGCTTGGTGAGCATAGCTTATGCGCGGATGAAACCCGTGTACAAGTCCTCGATGAAGGTGAAAACCCAAGTAGCAATTCACAAATGTGGGTTTATCGCAGTAATGAAGTAAGTAAACAGCCAGTGGTTATTTACGACTATCAAGCGGGCCGTAGTCGTGCTTGCGCAGAAGAATTTTTAATGGACTACCAAGGATATTTACAGTGTGATGGTTACAGTGTTTATGACGGTATTGAAGGTATTACTCCTGTAGCCTGTTGGGCGCACGCTAGACGTAAATATGATGAAGCCTTAAAAGCAGAATCGAAAAATAAAGGCCGTGCCCATAAAGCCATTAGCTTTATCAGTCAATTATATAAACTGGAAACTCAAGCCAAGAACAAAAAATTATCACCACAAGCGCGGTATCAATTACGACAAGAAAAGACCCTGCCAATTTTAACACAATTTAAAGTATGGCTTGATGAAGCCAGTGATAAAGTGATCGCGGGGAGTTATATTGGCAAAGCAATAAAATACAATCTCAACCAGTGGCATAAACTGATTAGGTACGTTGAAGATGGTCATTTAGGGATTGATAATAATATCACTGAACGAGATATCCGACCGTTTACAACCGGCAGGAAAAACTGGTTATTTTCAAAATCAGTCAATGGTGCACAGGCAAGTGCGACACTTTACAGTATCGTCATGACGTGTCGAGCCAATGACATCAATCCTTATTATTACTTCCAGCATTTATTCAAAACATTGCCCGCACGTCAAAGTGACGATGATGATTTTACAGATTTAATGCCGTGGAATGTGCAGCTAGACTTCGATTATAGCTAAGCGCACTGCTTAATTACGCGCTTACCTTTATCGAGCAAACAAGCTTGATATTTCGATGGCGTAATTTTATTACCGTTGCGCAAATTATCTTGCATCATCTCTACTGTCGAGGTTGTGCAGCGCAATCAAGATTTTATGGCGAGAGCCGCCTATGATTTTGGCTAGGTTATGACATGATTGATGATTTCAAGTCATTTTATCCGCTGAGATTAACCACTTTACTGTTAAGGTGTATTGCTATGCAGTGCAATACGATTACCTTCTGAGTCATGAATAATAGCGCGAAAACCATGTCCGCCAATGGATATTTTTTCTTCAACCAGTCGACCACCATGCATTTCTGATTGTTTAATGGCTTCGTCAAGTCGGCCATTAACATTAAAATAAATTAGTGGCCCAGAGGTAAATATTTGTTCAGGCGCTGATGGAACTAAGCAGCCTGAAACATTGGTTTGAGCATGCGGTAATATACCAATGGTGAAATGCTCAAAGGCTTCTTTTTTTACCTCACCCTTAAGTAGCGCACTATAAAATTCAATAGCGCGGGATAAATCTATAACCGGAATATCAACCCAAACAATCTGATTCTCCATGACATTTTCCTTTGTTATTTATGGTGTTCATATCGAACAGGGACGACCTTGACCTTGGTATAAGTATAGTTGAGTAATTTAATTAGCCACATCGAGAAAGTGTTCATTTAATTAACGTACTTTTTACAAGCAGGAAAGCATGAGAAAGGAATGAGCAGAGCAACATTTAACAGCAGCAGAATAGCTGAAATTTTACTGCTCCTGAAGTTCTCATTCTTTTCTCCCTGTGAGTTATTTTATTATTTTTACAGAGAGGAAAGCATGAGAAAGGAATGAGTAGAGATTTAAAAATTTAAGAGCAGCAGAACAGTAGAACAGCTGATATTTTACTGCTCCTGAAGTCCTCTTTCTTTTCTCCCTGTGAGTTATTTTATTATTTTTACAGGGAGGAAAGCATGAGAAAGGAATGAGTAGAGATTTAAAAATTTAAGAGCAGCAGAACAGTAGAGCAGCTGATATTTTACTGCTCCTGAAGTCCTCTTTCTTTTCTCCCTGTGAGTTGTTTTATTATTTTTACAAGGAGGAAAGCATGAGAAAGGAATGAGTAGAGCAGCATTTAAGAGCAGCAGATCAGCTTATATTCTACTTCTCCTGCAGTCCTCTTTCTTTTCTCCCTGTGAATTATTTTATTATGGTACTTTTTAAAGGTTTTTTTACTGGCTAGTAGCAAGCTTGGTAGAGAGTCGGTAGAATAATTACTTTGGTTTTTATGACTTTGGCGTGCACTACATTATGCGAATTATTCACACATCTGACTGGCACTTAGGCCAACATTTTTATGGCAAAAGTCGCGCACCTGAACATCAGCAATTCTTAAATTGGTTAATTGAACAATCAAAAAGCCAGCAGATTGACGCCATTATTGTCGCTGGTGATATTTTTGATACCGGCACACCACCAAGTTATGCCCGTGAAATGTATTTTGATTTTATTGCTAAGTTGCATCAAACACATTGCCAATTAGTGGTGCTGGCGGGCAATCATGATTCGGTTGCCATGCTTACTGAGTCGCAAAAAATATTGCAGCAACTGTCAACACGAGTTATTTCTGCCGTGAGCAATAATATGGCCGAGCAAGTCTTTGTGCTTAACAGCCTGAAAACTGAGCAGCAAGCGGTGATTTGCGCTATTCCATTTATTCGGCCGCGCGATATTGTTAAAAGCTACGCTGGGCAATCGGCCAATGAAAAACAACGTTCACTGCAACAAGCTATTACTGAGCATTATCAAGTCTTATTTGAACAAGCGCAGGGCTTGTCGCAGCTTAATCAAGCCGATGGCACTCGCTTACCTATTATTGCCACTGGGCATTTAACCACCATTGGCGCATCAACCAGTGAGTCTGTGCGTGATATTTATATTGGCACCTTAGAAGCATTTCCCGCCAGTGAATTTCCAGCGGCTGACTACATAGCTTTAGGCCATATCCATCGACCACAAAAAGTAACCAAGAGCGAACATATTCGTTATAGTGGCTCACCCATCGCATTAAGTTTTGATGAAGCTAACACCCAAAAAAGTATTGTTATTGCAGAATTTAAAAATGGCGATCTTAGCAATACAGCGCTATGTAACGTGCCATGCTTTCAACCTTTAGCTATGGTAAAAACCCATTTAGAAACACTGGCTGAAGACATTGCTAGTGTTGTTGAGTCGAAAAGCATTACATTGAAAAGTGAAGACTCAAACATTGCAGAATCATTAAGTACAGAATCACTAAGTACAGAATCATCAAGTGTAGAAGCAAAAATCACCCATGATGAAAGACCAGGCCAAGAAAAAATCTGGCTCGATATCGAAATTGAAAGTGCAGAATACTTACAAGATTTAAGCGTGCGCATTGAGCAAATAGTCAAAGCATTGCCTGTTGAAGTGTTATTAGTCAGACGCAGTAAAAAGTCCCGTCAACAAATGCCCAGTCATGAGAAGAAAGTCACCTTAAGTGAATTAAGTGTTCAAGAAGTATTTGACACGCGCATGGCGCTAGAACCTTGGGATAGTGACGAGCAGCAACAACGTAAAACGCGCTTAAATAGTTTATACCTTACTATTGCAGAACAAACACAACTGGCTAACTCAAGCAAGCAATCGCTTTTAGAACACAGCGAAGCACATACTAGCTCGACCAGCAAAACGGAGCAAAAATAATGAAAATATTATCGCTACGCTTTGAAAATATCAATTCTTTAAAGGGTCATTGGAAAATTGACTTTACTCAGTCACCCTTTGACACCAGTGCGCTTTTTGCCATTATCGGCCCCACTGGCGCAGGCAAAACCACGATACTCGATGCCATGTGTTTGGCGTTATATCACCAAACACCACGACTTACTATTTCAGATAAGCAAAACCAGTTAATGACCCGCCATACCGCGAGTTGTTTAGCTGAGGTTGAATTTGAAGTTAAAGGTCAAGCCTATAGGGCCTTTTGGAGTCAACGCCGAGCAAAAAACAGTGTCGAAGGTAATCTACAAAAACCGACTGCCGAGTTAGCAAAGTTAATCACTACAGGTGAACTTAATGGCGAAGGTGACAGTGAAATAGCCGCGGGTGAAGCCGAAGTTATTGCCACTAAAGTCTCTGATATTCGAACAGAAATAGCGCGATTAACCGGTTTGGATTTTTCTCGCTTTAGAAAATCTATGATGCTGTCGCAAGGGGAGTTTGCTGCCTTTTTAAATGCACCCGCCAATGAGCGCGCCGATTTATTAGAAGAGCTAACGGGCAGTGAAATTTATGGCGATATTTCAAAAGCGGTATTTGAACAACATAAAGAGGCCAGTAACGAGTTAAAGTTATTGCAGGCTAAAAGCACCGGCATGCAATTATTAAGCGTAGAACAACAACAGCAAATTAATGCCGAACTAAACAAGGTAACTTTGCAGCAGCAACCTTTTGAAGCACAAATAGCCCATTGGCAGCAAATTCGCAGTTGGTTAATGAACGTACAACAAGCTAATAAACAAAAATTACTTGCTGAGCAACAACAAGCATCAGCACAGCAAAAACAGCATCATCATGCTACAGAGTTACAAGCGTTAGCTTTGTCAGGGCCGGCTGAAAATTTACGCGCTGATTACCAACAGCACAATTATGTTAATCAACAGCTTGTTGAGCTTAATGAACAAGCTAGCTTGCTTGAGGTGGATGTTAAAGACAGTAAAAGCCATGTTGAACATGCTGAGCAATCACTGACAGATTTTTTGTTATGCCATGAGAAGCTGCTTGCTGAGCAAGATAAAACTGAGCAATTAATTGTTGAACAAGTGCTACCGCTGGATAGCAAAATTAGTCAACTGAGCGAGCAAAAAATTCAACAAAGTGCACGAGCAAGTGCCGCCAACGAAGCGCTAACGCAAGCAGCAGAGCAAAGCGCACAGTTAAGCAAACAACAGCAATTGCAGCGAGATAAAATTAGCCACGCGCAAGGTATTATTGAGCAACAAGGGCATTTGGCGACCTTGCCTGAGCATTTGCCGTTATGGCGCAATATATTGGCTCAAATGGTTAATGAGAAACAGCTTAGTTTTGAGCTGATCATGCAAGATAAAAACTGGCAAACACAAGCTAATGAACTGACTAATGAACTGACTAAAGAGCAAGAGCAATTAGTTGAACTTGAAGCTGAATGTAAACAACAGCAAGTAAGCCTTAGTAGGAAAGATCAGGATATAAGCCAGCTATTACAGCAAGTTCAGTGTCAAAATGAGCAAGCACTTAGTCAGCAGTTGCATGGCATGCAAGCCACTATTAATGAGCAAGCACAAGCGCTACTTAATGCCCAACGCTACCAGACCCTAAGCGCTGAATTGCAGGAAATTGATAAAACACTTAACACAGATAATCAACAATTAACCCGCTTAACTGAGCAGTTAACGCCTTTGCGTGAAGATTATAAACAGCAAAAAACTGCCTTGATTGATGTGCAGTTAATTGTCGAGCAACAAAAAACCATTATGTCGCTTAGTGCCCATAGAGCAAACTTGCATGCCGATGAAGCATGCCCGTTATGTGGCTCAGAGCAACACCCGGCCATTGCTGATTATCAAGCGCTAAGTGATGATATTTCAGAGGAGAGTGAACATCAGCAGCGCTTAAAACAACTCAAAAATGAGTTAGAACAACTTGAACTGCAGGGTAAAAACTTATCTTCAGAGCAAGAGCGCTTAAAAGAAAGGTTTAACTTAGTTACTGAAAATAAAGCAATAAAACAACAAGAACAGCAGTATTTAACTCAGCAGTGGTTAGCGCAGCGTGAGTTATTAAACATGACTGTTGAACTATCAGCATTTGAGCAAATAACAGCCGACATGCAAACACGGCGACAAAACTTTGAGCAGTTAAATAATGCTAATAACCAACTGCAGCAATTAAAACAAGGTCAGCAACAGCAAGCTGAATTAGTTTCAAGGCTAGAAAAGCAGTTAGTTAACTTAGTGAACTTGAGCCAAAATAAAACGGTGCAGTTAAATCAACTGCAACAACAAATCGTGCAAAATAAGCAAAATCTTATCGATAAACTTGTGCAAATAACGCAAGAGTGGCAAAAGTTAACTGTGTTTATGCAAACGTGTCAGTTAGTTATGCCAGCATGCTTTGCTGTTTTTAATCAAGCAAATACAGACACTGAGAGTGATACGGGTATCGTCGATGTTAACGCATCTAACCATATTATTACGGCTGACAAGTTTGTTGATCTGGTGTCATTACAACAAGCTTGGATAAATGAACTTGAGCAACAAAGTCATGCTTATCAAACCGCCTTGTCTGCCGTGGCGACAGATCATGAACAACTGCAACAAGTACAACAACAACTGGCGGTAATGCACAGTAAAATTGAACAACTGAGTGTGTCTAAGCAAAGCATAACAGCGGATTTAAGTTTGCTAGAAAAACAGCATAATGACGCTAAAGTGCAGCGCGAAAGCTTATTTGCCGCGCAAGATGTTCAACAAATACGCCAACAATTAAAACAACAGCAACAAGCGCAAGAGCAGCTACTTGTTAAGTGGCAAAATGGGGTTAATGAGCAGAAAAATCGCCAACAAAATATTGCGGGTAAGCTAAACGGCAATGTTGAAGCGATCAAGCGTTTAATGCCACAACAGCAAGTGGCCACACAAACTTGGCAAAGACAATTAGCGGCTAGTGATTTTGACACCGAAAACGACTTTAAAGCGGCATTGTTAACCCAAGAACAACGCAACACTTTAAAAGCCCTAGCGTTAACTATTGAGCAACAAAGTCAACAAGCCAAGGCGCAACTACAGCAAGTGCAACAACAATTATCACAACTTGGCGAAGATAAAAAACACTTGCAAGCGCAAACTAAGCAGCTGGTTACCGCTGTTGAAATGGGTGAAAATTCAGCCTGCAATAATGAGCTACTGCTCAAAGATTTAATCTTCAGTGCAAACGTAGCAATAGACGATGACTTGGAGGTTGCTGAGTTTGATAATAAAGCCATTATTTGCTCTAACACCTTAAAGCAATTACAAATACGTCAAGGACAATTAAGCCAACAAATCAGCCAAGACCAACAACAGCGTTATGAACAACAAACATTACTCGATGAAATGCTTAAGCAACAAAATGAACTTGACGACCTTGCTCACCTGAACGGTTTAATTGGCGCGGCTGATGGTGCTAAATTTAGACGTTTCGCCCAAGGCTTAACACTTTCTCATTTGGTTTATTTAGCCAATCAGCAGCTTAATCGCTTGCATGGTCGTTACCAATTACAACGTCAGCAATCAGACAACTTAGCATTAGAAGTGCTTGATACTTGGCAAGCCGATAGTGTGCGTGACACTAAAACTTTATCGGGCGGCGAAAGTTTTTTAGTCAGCTTAGCGTTAGCATTGGCTTTATCAGATTTGGTGAGCGCAAAAACGAGTATTGATTCGCTATTTCTTGATGAAGGTTTTGGCACCTTGGATAACGACACCTTAGAAATAGCACTGTCTGCGCTTGATTCATTAAACGCCAGTGGCAAAATGATCGGTGTTATAAGCCATGTTGATGCCTTAAAAAAACGCATTGACGTACAAATAGAAGTGAAGAAACAAAGCGGCCTGGGTGTGAGTGAATTAGCGGATTGTTATCGCTATATTGGTGGTTAAAACGGTATTGTTATTAAAGCCAAGGTAGTAATATCAAGCAAAAATAACCATAAGCATAACAATAACTGATATGCTCATGAGCCAAGTAAAGCGAAATCCGTCGGTTGTCATCGTTGGCGCAGGCGGATATCTTGCCTGCACTACCGGGTTGCATTCGCTGCAAACACAGCTACCAGCGAAGGCTAAAGTAAAACCGACATCTCAGTTTTTAATATACCCGATAGTCGATATGCAAGGTTTGACCGGGCTCTTACCAAAAATTTAATAAGGATTTAATGTTAACCCACGATTTGATGGATTATTTTATCAGTCATTATGTTAATACCCCAGATGAAGTGATTTTGGCATTAGTTAGCCCACGGCAAACAAAAAATATTAGCGAGCCACCAGCAAGTTATACATTAACCCTAGGATATGATCCGCTCATGGATGACGGTATTGCTTATGCAGAACGATTAAACGCTGCAGGTATAAAAACCTATCACGAACATCATGATGACTGCATGCATGGTTTTATTTCAGTTACTAAGTTCAGTACTTGTGCCATGAAAGCCACTCATAACTTGGTGATGGCATTAAACAGGTTTAATTCCTAACTGTTGATTTAACGGGCATTAGAGCTATTGATCGCTAGCGAATTTTGTTATGAACGGCCATCTAGTGTCATGGTATATTTGTTCAAGTATCTGTTTAAGTATCCGCTTAAGTTATTACTTTAAGTGATCTTCTTCAAGTATTTCCCAGTTGTGCTAGGTAAACTAGGGCACTATAAAAAGTAATCATAAAAGTAATAATAAAAAGTTAAAATAAAGCTTTACTTTACTAATTGTTAAAGATATATTCTCAACGTTAATTATTCACATCTAGTCTATTTAACCGATTGTTTATAAAATCGCGTTTTGCCTTTCCCTTTCACAGTTAGTCATCACTTAATTTATTAAGCTTAAATTATTGTCTGATTTTTCGAGTTTTTTATCGCAAAAAGTAGTTATTTTTTCAAATAAAAAAGTTCCACGATACAATAATATAGCTTTTGTTCATGCGTTTAAGCGCACTTTAAAAGAGTTTATTATGTCTTATACATACCAAGGTACGATCTATTCGATCGCCTCACCCGTTCGGTCAATTTCTGTTAACAAAAATAATGTGGCAGTGACCGATAAAAACGGTACAAAACTGATTTCATTTACCAACGTAAACGAGTCAAAATCATTTCTAGCTTGGATTTACCAAAGCTAGAAAGTTAAACCTACTTAACCAGAGTTATCCTTACCTAGTAACACCCGTTTGAGTTTTGTTTTTACTGAACGCCAATGCGTAACAGGTTGAGTTGGTGCTAGCGCTATCAACTGTTGCCATTGCTGTTCAGTTAATTGAACTTTTGCGCCATGCGCTAAAAGTACAGATTCAACTTTCAAGGCTTTAATTTTTATCAGAGATTTACGATAGCGATTAGGGTAAAAAACTGGGTAGGGTGGAATAAATTTGCCCCTAACTTTAACCATTAAATCAGCAACATAAATTTGATCACTTATTTGATGATGCAAAGATATATCTCGGTCAGTATGACCTTGGGTAAAGTGCACTTGCCAGTCTTCAAAGCCAGGTAAACCTGCCTGATCAATAAGATAATAATCCGGTGTCAGCGAGCTTGAGTAATAGATAAACTTTTTAGCTTTTTTATGGCGACCCGCAACCCACAAAGTCAATAACATATCGGTTAAGTGCATTAACTTACCGTCAAGGCCTGAATACCATTGCCCTGGCACATTCGCCGCCGCTATTTTACAACCGTACTTTTTACCTAATAGCTTTGCCGCTCCTGCGTGATCTGGGTGCATATGCGTAACGACAATTAAAGTAATATCAGACATCGAACGTTTAAGTTCGTTAATGATAAAGTCTTCTAAAATATCAACATCAGCTCGGCAGCAACCATCAAGCAATAGCAGCTTATCTGGGTACTCAGCCAGATAAATATTTTGAATATAACCATTTAAGCAGTGTAATTTGAGCATAAAAGTGACTATGGTGACTTAGTTGTTATTAAACTACCTTGTTATTGATGAAGTATCAACAGGTTAGACCAGTATGTGAGTCGTTGTTTTATTTTCTGCATTACAGGTATTGAATCGTTTAGTTAAACTGTAATGGTTTAATGAAACTGGAAGGATTTATAGCTTAAAGTAAGTAAAATCTTAAAGGTATTCAAATGACCAGAAAAATTAATTACTGTCCTAATCAAAGCTAGAATATGCCAAATTAATGGTAGAAGAAAACTATAACAACAAAAAAAAAGATATTTCAGGTGCTTGTGCCTCAGCCAATAGATGTCAAAAGTAGTGTTTTTTTGGTGTTTAAAGTTAGCGCTACAAAGGCTCACTTAGACAAAAAATTATGTTCATTCATTGTTTTTTTGAATTTACTGTGTGTATTCTAGCGTTAGCGCTATCGAACTTTACTTTTTTTGTGCTCATACATCGCGGCATCGGCATCTTGGATCATTTCTTCTATCGATCTATCTGTGTCATGTTTAAAATCTCTTACACCGGCACTGTACTCAATTTTGTAGGGTTTGTTTAAGCTCTCATTGGCTTTATCAATAGCGATAGCAAATCGCTCTAACGCCAGGTCAGCCTTGGCTTTGTCAGAATCACTCAGCATAGCAATAAACTCATCCCCACCTAGGCGTCCGATCAAATCACAGTCACGGAATGAATTCAGCATTATTTGTGCAAAGGTGATCAATACAAAATCGCCTTCATGGTGACCATATTCATCATTAATACTCTTAAATTTATTTAAATCAAAGAATATAAATGACATGGGTATTTGATTACGTCGACATACTTTTAAACTATGATCGACCATAGTCAAAAATCCCCGTCGGTTAGAAATCATGGTTAAATCATCTAACGTGGCGAGTTGAATAGATTTAATTTCTTGCTCAACCATAGCGCCCAGATCTTTAAGTAACTGCTGATCTTCTTCGTCAAGGTTTTTAGGTTTAGTATCGATAATACACAAACTACCGATATTAATGCCTTGCCTAAGCTTTAAAGGATAACCGGCATAGAAACGAATGTTTGGCGCTCCAATAACAAGAGGGTTGTCAAAAAATCGTTCATCTTCAGCAGTGTCTGGAACGATAAATAATCCATCTTGATTAATAGCATGTCCACAAAATGAGATATCACGAGACATTTCTGAAACGTCAAGTCCTTGGCTAGACTTAAACCATTGACGGTGTTTATCAACTATACTGACCAGTGAGATGGATACGTCAAACATGCGCTTAGCCATACGAGTCACACGATCGAATCGCTCTTCGTGTGAAGTATCAAGGGTTTTTAACGATCTCAGCGCATGTAGTCGCTCGGCTTCATTTTTAGGGAATTGAGGCTTAATCATAGAGATCCAGTTAATTTAAATATTTACCCCCTAAACTATATCAGTAAATCAACACAATTTCTTTAAAAAAAAGAGCGAGTTATAAGTCTGTAATTATTTTTTTGGAGCGTTTATTCTGTGGACTACAGCCTCAACTATTGTCGTGATTATTTCAAAGTATCTTATTATTTTGATACCTTGTTGTTTAATTTTTAGCGCCATTTGATTGCGCTAATACAGCTTTTCCAGGTGCTAAATATGTGTTGTATACGGTAGTCGTTTTCTTTTAAATATTAGTAAAGCTTCAACTTTTAGCGACAAACTGAAGGTTGTTGTCATTTATCATGACGCTAGAGACCAAATATTGAATTAGTTTATCCCAATTTTGTTGCCGTTCTACGTTTGGCTTAAACAATGTTAAAATGTGAGTGATAATCACACATCAATGCAGAAAATATAGCCATTGAAATAATTTTCGCTAAGAGCTCAATTCATTAATTCAATTGGTATGACTATTTTGTTAAACTCTTTGGCAAAACTCATGCACAATTTTTTGCCATTTTATGATGGCAGTTTAATGTTAAATACTTGTTTGGAAATAAAATGAAAATTACTGATAAAAGCGTTGTTCAGTTTCACTACATACTTAAAGATGAAGCGGGTGTAGAAATAGAAAACTCATATGCTAATGAGCCACTAGCTTACCTACACGGTTACAAAAATATGTTAATCGGCGTAGAAAACGCTTTAACAGGCAAAGAAACTGGTGATAAATTTTCAGTAACCTTACAGCCTGAAGACGCTTATGGTGAGCGTAAAGAAGACGCTATTCAACGCGTGCCGGTAAAACATATGCAAGGTTTAGCCTCGCCAAGTGCCAAATGGAAAGCGGGCATGACAGCCGTAGTTAACACGGACGATGGTCAACGCCAAGTGACTGTTGTTAAAGCGGGTAAATTTATGGTTACCGTTGATATTAATCCGCCACTAGCGGGTAAAGTACTGACCTTTGATTTAGACGTTACTGACGTACGTGAAGCAACGACTGAAGAAGTTGAGCATGGTCACGCCCACGGCGCTGGCGGTCATCAGCACTAAGTGATGTAATTAACAAAATATCTTCAAAAAGCCGACGTTAAGTCGGCTTTTTTATGCTCAGGACGAGCGGTATGCTGCGATCACATGGATGTGAAAGAGCAGCGATGTTCAGGACGAGCATCACATGGCCGTTCTTAGCCATCCATGGCTCCATGGCATGAGTATATCCCTGTACGTCGATGTCAAAGAACAGCAAGCTTTCCCTTTAACTGTTATTGAACTGAATAAACTTTCCGTTTATCGAATTCATATTATATCTTTTTGCCATACTGTTAAGGTAAGTTATCCATTGAGTGCAATTTGTAGAATACCTTCAGGTCATCAAATAACAATAAGGTCCAGAATATGTTTACATTAAAATCATCATTAACCACCTTAGCGTTACTCGTGGGTACCAGCTTGTCTCAGTTAGCGTCGGCGCAAACGACCGTTATTCATGCCGGCGAATTATTAGTTACTGCCAATAAGGCGCCGCTTAAGCAACAAACCTTAGTGATAAGTGATGGTAAAGTCACTGAGCTTAAATCTGGTTTTGTTGATATCAGTCGTTTTGCCAAAGATGCAAAATTAATTGATTTATCATCGAGTTTTGTCATGGCTGGCCTGATGGATATGCATGTGCATTTACAAGGTGAACTTGGCCCTAATAACGATAGTGAGATAGTTAACTTATCTGATGCAGATATATTAATGAAAAGTGCCTACTTTGCTCATAAAACTTTAATGGCTGGTTTTACCACCGTACGTGATTTAGGCAGCAGTGCTGAACAAATTTATGCGCTGCGCGATGGTGTCAAGCGTGGTTGGATAACAGGGCCAACCATTATTGCTGCTGGTAGCAGTGTCGCGGTGACTGGCGGGCACGGCGATGTTGACGGCATGGCGCCTGATTTGATGGCGCTACATACCGCAAAAACTATTTGTGATGGCCCTTATGATTGTCGACGAGCGACTCGTCATGCCATTAAGTTTGGTGCTGATGTGATTAAGATTACTTCTACCGGTGGTGTGTTATCTGATACTGATACCGGCACGGGTCAGCAAATGGCTGATGATGAATTAAAAGAAGTGGTTGATACGGCGCACTCGCTTGGGCGTAAAGTGGCGAGTCATGCACATGCCGCTGCTGGTATTAACGCGGCATTACGTGCCGGCGTTGACAGTATTGAACACGGCAGTTATGCCGACAAAGAAAGTATTAAACTCTTTAAAAAAGGTGGTGCTTATTTAGTACCAACATTGATGGCGGGAGATACCGTGGTTAATATGGCGAAAACCACTGACTTTATGTCGCCAGCGATTCGCGTTAAAGCTATTCGTGTGGGTGGTGACATGATTGAAAACTTCAAACGTTCATATAAAGCGGGTGTGAAAATAGCTTACGGTACAGACAGTGGCGTTTCAAAACACGGTTATAATGCTCGAGAAGCACAATTAATGTTTGCCGCGGGTATGACTCCACAAGATATTTTAGTTTCTGCGACCATTAATGGCGCCGACTTAATTGGAAAATCAGAAACTTTAGGTACATTAGAGGTGGGTAAAGTGGCCGATATTATTGCTATGCATGCTAGCCCTTTAAACGATATTAATGAACTACTTGATGTCGATTTTGTAATGAAAGCAGGTAAGGTAGTTAAACAAAAATAACTTCAATAGCGTTTAGATTGACGTAGTGATGTAAAAGGCTGTGTTAAACAGCCTTTTTATTGCCTTATTTTCTTCGCAGAACCCCAGTAGTTAATGCAACACCAAGCAAAATAATACCGCCGCCCAACAGCATCATTAAGCTGATGGTTTCACCTAAAAATAATGCGCCCCATAGAATGCCAAAGGCAGGAATTAAATAGGTTACTGATATCGCTTTTGCTGGGCCAAGTTGTGCGATAAGTCGAAAGAATAAAATATAGGCGACGCCGGTACAGATAACACCAATCAAAAGCACTGACCAGATGGCATTTGAGCTCGGTAATGTTTCAGGGATAAAAAATAAACTCAAGGGTAATAACATTGCGGTAGCGGCAATTTGGCTACCAGCAGCTAAGGCCAACGGTTTTATTGTGCTGAGATTTTTTTTAGTATAATTAGCTGAAATTCCATAACAAAGTGCGGCTAACATCGCCGCTAATGTTGGTAATAAAGTATTGTTTTCTAATGATTTATCTGTAAATTCAATGTCGAAATGTAAATTATCTGACACTAATAAATACACGCCAAAAAAGCCAATAACCAAGCCAAACATGGCACTTAGGCTTAACTTATCTTTTAACCATATGTAGGCGACTATAGCGCTAAACATGGGAGCTGTTGCGTTTAATACTGATGCTGTCCCCGCCGTTAGCGTTAAGGTGGCAAAACTAAATAGAGTAAAGGGTATTGCGGTATTTAACGCCCCAACCACAAAAATATCTCGCCAACGTCCTTTTAGTGCATTAGTTTCTTTAAATAAAACTAAGCAGATGATCAAGAAAATAGCCGCTATGCCCGCACGTAATGTGGCAAAAACTATCGGGCCAAACTCTGGCGAACCGACCCGCATAAACATAAATGACGCGCCCCAAATAGCGGCTAATAACAGCAGTTCAATACTGGCTTTATGGTGTAGGGTACTTAGTGTCTTCAACGAATATCCTTAGATAAAAAGTTATAACTGAGTTTTATTGAGTTTTACATAGTTGCTTAATGAATAGTCAGGATAATCAGACAGTTATTGTAAATTAAGCGAGTAACCGCGTTGAAGTTATTTAATGCTCTTTGTCATACTGATAATTTTTTCGATCGCGATAACATTCAAGGTTGTTGTGCTTGTCATTTGCCAATTAATATTAAAATCATACAAGGTCATACCGTAAATTCTGTCGTCTGTGCAATTTTTTTTATAGGCAGGGCGAGGATCTTGGCTTAATACTTGTTCGATAAGGCTTTGCAGTGTTGGGTAGTGGGCGAGGTTGTCGGCTAGGGTAAGGCGTGCTGCGTTGGAAAATATCACGTCAATATTACTGCTGGGTTGTTCTTGTGCATAGCCGCCATGAGCATTTTCGACAATATCAGCATAAGGAACGTAAGGTTTTATATCAACTATCGGGGTGCCATCAAGCAAGTCTAATTCACTAATATGCAAAATAACCTGAGAGCCTTGTTGCCCAGTAAAACGTTGTTCAATGCGGTCAAGTTTAACAACAGACATACCTATAGGGTTGGGTCTAAACGTTGAGCGAGTCGCTAATACGCCAAGTTTTTTATTGCCGCCTAAACGTGGCGGGCGTACCAAGGGCTTCCAACCTTGGGCTTGCGTACCATGAAAAATAAACAATAACCAAATATGACTAAATTGCTCTAAGCCTCTTACTAATTCAGCATTATTAGCCGAACCCGTTAGGCGCAACTGCCCTTGAGCCGCGGTAACAATACCTGGCTGTCTAGGGATGGCAAACTTTTCTTTATAGGGTGAGTCGATAGTACCAATAATATTTAAATTAACGCTATCAGTCATTTTTTATCTTGCTCAACCTTATAAGCACGGCCATAGCAAACAGTAGAGGCAACGCAATATTTTGCGGCTTTATCTGCTTCTATCATCACACACTGGCTAAAAATGATGGCATTTGCCTCAAGTTTATAGGCTTGGCGTCGTGCTTCTGTGCGGGCATCAATTTCATTTGGGGCTGCATGATAAGCTTTTTCTTGGCAAGACTCGCCTTCAACCAAACCGAGAAACTTATAGTGACCGGTAAACTCTTTTTCACTTGTCACTATTTTTACTGTGGTCGGGGAAAAATAATTTTTGAAATTCTCTCGGTCTAAGTTTGTTGATATGTCATTTATTTTTGCACAACCTGCAGTTAACAATATCAGCAGTACGGTGATGCTAGTGGTATATTTAACTAACCTTGGTGCTGTTTTATGTTTTTTAATCATTTTTTTAAACCCGTATGTATTTATGTTGAAGTTGATGTTGAAGTCAATGTCAAAGCTGAACATCCTATTTCACTAAACTCATATCGCCTTTGATCCAATAATTGAACAATTTATCAATGGTTTTACTTTGCTGTTTCATTGAGATCCAATTACGCATAAATAGTTCAAAGCCGTGATCATTTTTATTAATCGGGAAGGCCATATAAAGTGGTGCTAACTCAGGTTTAGGTACTACCACAGTATAGCTTGGCTTGAGCAGGGTCCAAGCAGACGATGCTGCCGCGCCAAAAAGCATGGCGTCAATATGGGAAAATTCGGGCTTAAAGAATAACCGCGGTGTTGATATTTCCCAAGCTTTTCCATGCGTAAATCTTTTAGCAATGGCTTTTTCATAATAAAAGTTTTCAGGGATACCCAAGATGAGATCATCTCGCTGGAGAATATTATCCCAGTGGGTAAATTCCGCACGCCTTTTATCTTTAACGATAATAGCCAGATTTTGCTCGCTGTAAGGCATGGTTAAGGTAAATCTCATCATGTTATCTGGAATAACCGGCACACCTGTGGTGATGTCTAGATAACCTGAGCTTAATAATGATTCTGCCTGATGGCGAAATATCTTCACAAATTCAAGGTTAACATTTAAATCAATGGCGAGCTGGTTCATTATTTCAATATCAAAGCCAACAAGTTTGCCGTTATTGTTATGAAATGAATAAGGCAAATCGTCGCGAAAATAACCCACGCGGATAAAACCACGTTGTTTTATGCGAGTAAGCACACCAACAAAGGGCTGAACAATGTCGCTATTTTCCTGAACATCATCCCAATATTTGCTGTGAACGCTTTCCATGAGAAAGTCACGTTTTATAAATTTAGCATAGCCTTCGTACTGATAACTGATTGAGCTAAAAGCAAACTTTAAGCTGATGAAGGCAAAAACAGATAAGAGGGGAATAATGGCTAAATTTCTAATTAAGGCTTTTTTCTTGATGCGAAAAGCCTTGGCCATACTGGTTGCAACCAGTAAAGGTAAACAGCTGGCAAAAATCACTGAAAGCAGTGCCGATAAACGACCGACAACTAAGTTTTCAGCAACAATAAAGAAATCAAACATTGAATGAGAAACGTTAAATAACTCTAAAAGATTTTGCATGGCCAAAGTACTAGTGCCAAACAACTGCGGAATACCCATCACCACTAACTTCACATAATCTTCAAAGCTGATGTAGGCACCAGAGAACCATGCGGCAAACAAAACAAATAGCAGCGACAATAGTTTACCGCCAACCGGTAAACTATAACTAATAGGTACGATGACATCAGAGACTTTATCCACATTGTCAATATCAGGATATTGTGAGGCGATTAACTGTTTGGTTTTTTCCACAATGATCGGTATAACAACAAAAAAACTGCCGGTGGCGAATGCCGTGATCATCGCTTCTCTTGACGCTTTTAAAATGGCACGATAACCAAAAGGGGTAATAGTGGCGAGCAGGGCAGGAAACACCACAAAACACAGCAAAAGTGCTAACACTAAGGCACTAGCAACATAGATCATTAAGCCATCGAGTTGCGAAGCATCAAGCGTTGCTGCTGCGCGCCAACCAATACAAAAAACACCAACAGGGGCAAAACGCATCACTAGGTTGCTAATATTACTGACCGACTGTTTTAAGTTGCCTAGCACGGCGAGGGTTTGGCGTTTATTTTTAATTGGCATTAAGCCAACACCAATAAAAACACTAAAAAACACCACCGAAGGGATCACCGCATTAGCGAAGGCATTAAAAGGATTAGACGGAATAAAGAGCTCAACAAGATTAAGTTCTTGACTCACTTTTATCGTATTAGCGCTATAAAATTCAGCACTTTGCCAATTAGGAAATGATAATGGCGCCATTAAAATAAAGCATAACATCAGTGCGATGAGCAATATGACCAGTATTACGCTGCTTTTAAGCGCAGACTTGGCTTTGCTAGCAGACAAACCGCCAATACCAACCATAAGTGACAAGGCAATATAAGGCAGCGCTGTCATTTGCAATAGCATAACAAAGGCATCAGCAAGATGGTTTACCATCGCATATAAGGTTACGCCAAAGCTACCTATGATGAGCCCTATCGCCATGGCAAATATAATTTGGCTAGATAAAGAAATTTTACTGAGCTTAACTGTGGTCATATTGGCTGATAATTATGTTGCTGCATGATTAATTTGCATAGTTAAAGGGAGTTACTGGCGCCACTTCAAGTTGTAGATTTGCTCTTAGGAAACTAAGCGCTGAAACTGCATATTGAGGTGGAACGGGTATTCGATACAAGATATTAAAAAGGCAAACTCTTGTTTATGTTCAAGGTTTGCCTTTATTAGTGGTGTTAATTTAATGGCGATTAACGCCTAAAGTAGCGGTTTACTGACTACTTAACGCGCATGCCTGCTTGTGCGCCATCATCTGGATTAAGTATCCACAAGTCTTCACCACCCGGGCCCGCGGCTAAAACCATACCTTCTGACATGCCAAAACGCATTTTACGTGGCGCTAAGTTAGCTACCATCACCGTGTGCTTGCCAATTAAATCTTCAGGTTGATAGGCAGATTTTATGCCGGCAAACACTTGGCGTGTTTCACCCCCTTCTTGGTCATCTAAAGATAACGTCAAACGCAGTAATTTATCGGCTTTTTCAACGTGTTCAGCATTAACGATTTTTACAATACGTAAGTCTATTTTCGCGAAATCATCAAATTGAATTTCAGGCGAAATAGGATCATCTATTAATGGCTCACCGGTGAGTGTTTTCTCAGGCGCTGATTTTTTCTTTTCTGCTTTTTTATCTTTTTTCGGCTCAGCTGCTTCAGTTGTTACGGCTAAATTGTCTTTTGACGCATCAGTCATCGCATTAACTTTATCCATATCAACACGTTGTAATAACGCTTTGAACTTATTGATTTTATGGTTAGTTAATAGCGTTTTATGGCCTGCCCAAATAAGTTCGTCATTTAAGAATGTAGCGGTACTGTCAGCTAAAATAGGTAGTACTGGCTTTAAGTAAATCATCAAGATGCGAAACATATTAATACCAAGCGAGCAAATGTCTTGCACTTCTTGTTGTTTAGTTTCGTCTTTAACTAGCTGCCATGGTTCTTTAATGGCAATGTATTCATTAACTTTATCAGCCAGTGCCATGATTTCACGCATACCACGAGCAAAATCTCGTGACTCGTAATGTGAAGCAATACTATCACCTGCGGCCATGACTTCGTCAGCTAAGGCGGGGTTATCAATATTTTCTGAGAGCATGCCGTCAAAGCGTTTAGTAATAAAGCTGGCACAACGTGACGCGATATTAACCACTTTACCAACTAAATCTGAATTGACTCTTTGGGCAAAATCTTCAAGGTTTAAATCTAAATCATCAATACGGTGAGTCAGTTTTGCAGCGTAGTAATAACGTAGATATTCAGGGTTTAAATGGTCTAAATAAGTGCGACCTTTGATAAAGGTACCTTTTGATTTAGACATTTTTGCACCGTTAACGGTAACAAAACCATGGGCATAAACCGAGGTTGGTTTTCTATAGCCTGCGCCTTCAAGCATGGCTGGCCAGAACAAACTATGAAAATAAATGATGTCTTTACCAATAAAGTGATAAAGCTCGGCTTCTGAATCCAATTGCCAAAAAGCATCAAAGTCGATACCGGTTCTATCACAAAGATTTTTAAAACTGCCCATATAGCCAATGGGTGCGTCTAACCAAACGTAGAAATATTTACCCGGTGCGTTGGGAATTTCAAAGCCAAAGTAGGGTGCATCACGACTGATATCCCACTGTTTCAAGCCTTGTTCAAACCATTCAGCTAACTTATTGGCCATTTCTTCTTGTAGTGCGCCACTGCGAGTCCACGCTTGTAACATGTCGCCAAAAGCCGGCAGGTCAAAGAAATAATGCTCTGAGTCACGTAATACCGGTGTTGCGCCAGAAACCACTGAACGTGGGTTTAACACTTCCATAGGTGAATAAGTTTCACCACAGTTATCGCAACTGTCACCGTTTTGATCTTCACTTTTACATTTAGGGCAAGTGCCTTTAACAAAACGGTCAGGTAAGAACATGCCTTTTTCTGGATCATATAGCTGTGAAATAACACGCGTTTTTATATGACCATTAGCATCTAAACGGTTATAGATTTCTTCAGCAAAGGCCTTGTTTTCATCGGTGTGCGTAGAGTGATAATTATCATAGCTGATATGAAAGTCTGCAAAATCCGCCATATGTTCTTCACGAACACCCGCGATTAACTCTTCAGGTGTGATACCAAGCTCTTGTGATTTTAACATGATAGGCGTGCCGTGAGCATCGTCAGCACAAACAAAGTAAGTTTCATGACCACGCATACGCTGGAAACGAACCCAAATATCAGTTTGAATATGTTCTAATAAATGGCCTAAATGAATAGAACCATTGGCATAAGGGAGGGCACAAGTAACTAAAATTTTACGCTTCTCTGCAGATTGCACAGATGACTTTGATAACGACATATAAAGTTTACATATTATTGGTGGTAATTATGCAGGGAATGGTACAGAATTTGTGGTTACTTTTCATTAAGAATTATCACCTTTATGTTATAAAGGCTAGATAAAAAGTGCGTTTTAACTATGTTATCAAATTTCTTTTCTAAAAATGTAGTCAGTGTTGAAAGCCAAAAGGCTATTAATGTTTTTCTTGATGCCTACCGCTCCGATATTTTCCCTCAAGGACCCCTTATTATTGCTCAGGCTGTCACTATGGTGATGGCTAAAAAAACTATCCTGATCAAAATGTCACTGCCGTTCCCATGTGACGGTGAACTACATGATATTGCAGAACAATTGACAGAACTAGTGCAGCAACCGGTTAATTTTGATGTTGAATATCATGTTGAGCCGGTTAGAGAACACAGCATTAAAGGTATAAAAAATATCATTGCGGTTGCTTCTGGTAAAGGCGGTGTGGGTAAGTCAACCACAGCGGTTAATTTAGCTTATGGTTTAATTGCAGAAGGGTGTAACGTCGGTATTTTAGATGCAGACATTTACGGTCCTTCTGTGCCTACCATGTTGGGTCTAAAGGGCGCAAAGCCGAGTTCAAATGACGGTAAATTGATCACGCCACTTGAGGCTAAAGGGTTAAGTGCTATGTCAATCGGCTTTTTAGTGGATGATGCCAACGCTACCGTGTGGCGAGGGCCAATGGCGAGTCGAGCTTTTTCGCAATTACTTAATGAAACTGACTGGCCTGATTTGGATTATCTGATTGTTGATATGCCTCCGGGCACGGGTGATATTCAATTAACCTTAGCGCAACAAGTACCGGTAGCAGGCGCTGTGGTGATCACTACGCCGCAAGATATTGCCTTAGCTGATGCCATTAAAGGTATGGCGATGTTTGAGCAAGTAAAGCTGCCTGTACTCGGTATTATTGAAAACATGAGTTATCACCAGTGTGAAAACTGTGGTCATCAATCGCATTTATTTGGTGATGGCGGGGGCAAGCGCATCGCTAATGAGGCAAAAACACAATTACTCGGACAACTGCCCCTCGACATTCGTATTCGAGAAGACGCTGATAGCGGTAGTTGTGCAATAAATGAAAATAGCACTGGAGAAGTGGCGCTGCTGTATCGTAGTATAGCGCGCAAAGTTGCTGCGCAATTATACTATCAACTAGATATGCGCAGCCCAACAACCGCGAAAGTGCTCGTTGAATAAAGTAAAACCAAGATCATTTTAAGATACAAAAAGAATACAAAGTTATTTTCGTCGACATAATACCCATTAAAATTGTTCTCGCTACGGGCTGAATTGATTAACTTAATGGGTATAACAACTGAGTTTAAGAAGAATAATCATGAGATTAAGTGACAAAGATATAGAAGAAAGCCTTCGCAAAGGACAGATAGGGATTTCGCCAGCGCCAGATAGCAGTATGATTTCTGGGGTCAGTGTTGATATTCGCTTAGGTAATGAATTTCGCGTCTTTCAAGATCACACGGCGCCTTATATCGACTTAAGCGGCCCAAAAGACGAAATGCAAAAAGCGATGAATGCTGTGATGAGCGAGGAAATTTATATTCCAGACGGCGAAGCTTTTTTTCTGCATCCGGGAGAGTTAGCATTGGCGGTTACTTATGAGTCAGTAACCTTACCAGACAATATCGTTGGCTGGTTAGATGGTCGTTCATCATTGGCACGTTTAGGCCTTATGGTACATGTTACCGCTCATCGAATTGATCCCGGTTGGTCAGGTCAAATAGTGTTGGAGTTTTATAACAGCGGCAAATTACCTTTGGCATTGCGCCCAAAAATGAAAATTGCCGCGCTTAACTTTGAAACCATGTCGTCAAGTGCCGAACGTCCTTACAACAAACGTGAGGATGCAAAATATAAAGATCAAATTGGCGCTGTTGCCAGCCGCATTAGTCAAGATGAGAGTCATAATTAGCAAAAATTTTAAAACCTTAATGCTAACAAAAAGCCAACGAGATAATCGTTGGCTTTTTGGTTTTAATTATTCGCACTTAATCTTTTAAATTTTAATTCGACTTACGCTAACGGCTGAGTTGGAGAAGAATAATCGTTAGCTAGCATTAACTAGGGGTTTTTGCATAGCTTCAGCGCGGTTATTTGCTTTTGAAATACAAGAATTTAATGCCGCAATTAACTTATCACGGCTATGAAAGTGACTAACGGTGTCACTACTGAGTTCATGATGATAAACATCTATACGTGTTGATGTGATGCTAGCATCGTGACATATCGCGCTATCAATTGGCAGACAACCGACGTTTTCTTCAATCCAAGCTAATTTTTCATCTAATGACAACCCAGCAGCAGGGCTATTTTCAGCGACGATATTATCAATAAACACGCGATGAGCATTAGTTTGGTTTAATGCATTACTAATATCACGCACGAGTAACGGTGGTATAACACTGGTCAAAAAACTGCCAGGTCCTAAAATAATCAAATCGGCATTTAATATGGCCTCTACACAACTGGGCAAGGTTTTAACTAACGGCGCTAACATTAAATTTTTTGGCATCTCTGACATATTATCAACTGATACTTCACCGATGCGACAGCGGCCTTTTGAATAAAAGGCCATTAAATCTGTTGGGGTTTCAGACATAGGCAATACGGGGGTTTTAACTCTTAATAACCGTCGAACAAGTTTGATAGAATCAAGGGGGCGTGAGTGTATTTCTCCGAGACCATAAAGAATTAAGTTACCGAGGTTATGGCCACCGAGTTCATCATTACCGTTGAAGCGAAAATCGAACAATTGGCTGCCGACCGATTTTTCATCAACTAACTGAGTCAGACAATTGCGTAAGTCGCCCCAGGCGATTGAACTACTGCGTTTTCTTAAACGGCCAGTAGAGCCACCATTATCTGTGGTGGTAACGATACCGGTGAGTTGGTTTCCTAAAAAGGACAGGGTAGAAAGTACACGCCCTAAACCGTGGCCACCGCCAATCGCAACAACATTGAGTTCTTTTAGCTGCATATAATTATTATTTTTTTTAATTGATGATTAACCATAACGTTTTATTTACTATAAATAAAGCAACTCGCTATAGTTTATAGTGCTTTTAGCGAGATAAAACCCTATTTTAAGCCTGTTTTTAGCAGAAATTATCAGTAATAACAGCGCTGTTATTTCAACACCCGTGAATTATATAAAATATTGGGCTTTTAAATAGTTGATAAGGCAAAATTTAGTCAACTTGTACTATAAGTAATCAGTTAGATAAAATCTTTTAAAAAAATGACCTAATATCTAAAATAAGGGTTGACAGTATCTTGGTCGCTGCTTAGAATGCGCCTCGCTTTCAACGAGTAACTTGATTACTTATTGAGAGAAGAATTAGGATAAGTATTAGGCCACTTATTTTATTTCGATGTGGGGCTATAGCTCAGCTGGGAGAGCGCTTCGCTGGCAGTGAAGAGGTCTGCGGTTCGATCCCGCATAGCTCCACCAATAATATTATTATTCATTTGTGCTGATAACGTAAATGAAAAATAGTTAAAAAGATAAAGTAGTTGGATATACCGCGAGGTTGTCGGACTACAGAAACAAAATAGTTTATATTTTGTTTTATCGTTTTAGTGTCCTTATCGTCTAGAGGCCTAGGACACCGCCCTTTCACGGCGGTAACAGGGGTTCGAATCCCCTTAGGGATGCCACTTCTTCGGAAGACTTCTACGGAAGTAAAAAAGAAAATGAGTTGTGTTTTATTACACAAACAAGAAATATATAATATAAATCATAAGTTCACTAGGCTAGAGATTTTTACGATTTTATTATACTAAGTGTTTCGAGTTTATAATGTGTCCTTATCGTCTAGAGGCCTAGGACACCGCCCTTTCACGGCGGTAACAGGGGTTCGAATCCCCTTAGGGATGCCACTCATTTTTAGTTAGACAAGTTTACTGGTAAGTGTTTTTTTGACACATACTATAGAATATGTAGCGTTACTATAAGTTCACTAGGCTAGAGCTTTATACAGTAAGATTATATTTAAGTGTTCTATTGGTATTTATGTGTCCCTATCGTCTAGAGGCCTAGGACACCGCCCTTTCACGGCGGTAACAGGGGTTCAAATCCCCTTAGGGATGCCACCATTAACTTAGATTGGTAAATTTTTTTATAATATTTAACAATCAACTACAAAACATGAAATCGTTATCGAACGGTTATCATAATTTTTAGTGTCCTTATCGTCTAGAGGCCTAGGACACCGCCCTTTCACGGCGGTAACAGGGGTTCGAATCCCCTTAGGGATGCCACTTATTATTTTACTTTTAGTCAAAATAAACAGTGCTTAAAAGTGAAGTAAAAAAACCGACTTATGTCGGTTTTTTTATGCCTAAAATTTATCAACTATCCAATACCCAATACCCAATACCCAATATCAGTCGCTGGTGCTCACATTATGAGGTTAAATTTCCAGTGTTTATTCTCATTGAATTCATAGCCATTGAATCAAATCATGACTCACTTGGTAGAAATGCAGCAGATCTAAATATTTTTAAGTCTCTACATATTCCTTTGTCATTCATTCCTCCCCTTAAAAAATAATTCACAGGGAGAAAAGAAGGAGAACAGCAGGAGAAATAAAATATCAGCTGATCTGTTGCGCTTAAATTTTTTACAACTCTACTCGTTCCTTTCTCATTCACTCCTCCCTGTAAAAATAATAAAATAATTCACAGGGAGAAAAGAAGGAGAACAGCCGGAGAAATAAAATATCAGCTGATCTGTTGCGCTTAAATTTTTCAACTCTACTCGTTCCTTTCTCATTCACTCCTCCCTGTAAAAATAATAAAATAATTCACAAGTAAAAAATAAGGAGAAAAGCAGGAAAAATAAAATATCAGCTGATCTGTTGCGCTTAAATTTTTCACGACTCTACTCGTTCCTTTCTTATTCACTCCTCCCTGTAAAAATAATAAAATAATTCACAGGGAAAAAATAAAGAGAACAGCAGGAGAAATAAAATATTAGCTGATCTGTTGCGCTTAAATTTTTCACGACTCTACTCGTTCCTTTCTTATTCACTCCTCCCTGTAAAAATAATAAAAAATTAGGGCAGGGACAAAAGAATAATAGCTGCAAGAGAAGTAAAAACCTTATTCGGATTGATTGCAGATGTTTATGGTTGCCGACTAAACATAAGTACCTGCATCGACGTCAAAGGATTTGCTGATGCCGTGGAGCTATGTTATTGCAAGGATGTGAGTCATTAGACTCATGTAGAAAAGTTACCTAAGTGACTACTAGTTGGCTATGGACGAGGACGTAAGGATCAATACACTGCTTGAATTTGCATAATTTACCTTATTGAATTTTAATCAATAAGGTAAATTATTGGCTATGCGACACTAATGGGTTAATTCACTCATAGCTCGCCTATTGAGTTCGATTACGCTTGTTAATTAAACTCAAGCTTTCTTCAGCAAAACCCACACCAGCCTCGTTATAAAAGTTAAACACTTTGTCTACGCCAAAGCTTTCAAGGGTAATCAGTTCATCATCATAACGCGCAATAGCGGCGATCTTGCCCTGATAATTAGTGCGCCTTATTTGCGCGGTTATATTCTTAATGTCTTGCACAGAAGGTAGTGCTAACAGTGTGAGTTCAATCTTACTCAGATCAATTTTTTCCCAAAAGTCAGCATCTTCAGCATCACCCAGATAGGTGTGAATACCGTTTTCATTTAACCATTTTACTTTGTCTTTATCTGTGTCTAAGCCCCAAACTTGATTGTCTATCTGAGCACTCAAGGCTCTATAAGCGCCGATACCAACACGGCCCATGCCAATAATCGCAATGGGTGCTTCGCCAGGCTGAACAAAATCATCTTCGACTAAAGGCTTTTTACTTTCAAAGCGCTTAAATTTTTCTTTATTATTGGCAAAGTAATCATGGGCAAAGTTATAAAGTACATTAGTAATAATAAAGGATAATGCCACCGCTAATGACAATATCACTAGCCACTCGGAAGATAGCCAACCTGCTTCAGTGCTAAGTGCGGCAATAATAAGACCAAACTCACTATAATTACTTAACGCTAACGCCGATAAAAATGCAGTTCTACCACGCAGATTAAGCTTGACTAAAATAAAGAAAAACAACAGAAACTTAACGGGTAGTAACAAGGTTAATACTGACGCTATCGCTAGCATCTCTAACGTGGGCAGGGCAGTAAAGCCAATCGATAAGAAAAAGCCAATCAAGAATAAATCTTTAAAACTCAGTAATGACTTATTTATTTCACTGGCTTTGCTATGAGAAGCTAAATACATACCCGCTAAAAGCGCACCTAAGTCGCCCTTGATTTGAACTAATTCAAATAACTCATAAGCACCGAAAGCGATAAAAAAGCCCATTAATGGAATAAGTTCGCCATGGCCTACCTTACTAATAACTTTGTTAATATAGGGTTTTAATGGTATGAAAAGCAGTAACAAGCCCGCCCAAGGGCTAGGTAGTTCACCTGTGGCGACGACAAGAAATATCACCGCAATCACGTCTTGCATCACCAATATGCCAATCGCCAGTTTACCATGGCGGGCGCGCATTTCACCGTGCTCTTGCATAAGTTTAACAACGCATACCGTACTACTAAAGCTTAATGAAAATACGATTAGTGCTGATGTTGTGAGACTTAAGTCACTAATAAAAGGAAGAGTAATAAGGGCGATGGTTTTTAACAGTACGAGTCCAGTCAATAACCATAAAACACTGTGGCTTAAGCTGCCAAGCCAAACTTCTGGCTTGAGTAAGTCTTTTATATTGAGCTTAAGGCCAATGGTAAATAGCATCAAGGTGATGCCAATATCCGCTAATACGTTGACCATGCCATCGGCTTCATAGCCTAAAAAGAGTAAAATAAATCCGGCCGCTAAATAGCCGATTGAGGGGGGTAGAGCGACTAATTTGGTTAATAAACCACAAATAAAAGCAAAACCGATCCAAATAAATTCCATATTAAATTAAGGCTCCAGTGTCATTATTTCATTAAGTTGCTGTTCAACATAGTCAGCGATTATTGGCTGTGCTTGCGCGTTAGGGTGAATACCGTCTGCTTGCATAAGTGCTTTGTCGGTGGCAACGATTTCCATAAAAAAGGGCAGTAAGGTGATATTGCTAGCATTGGCGACATCTTCAAAAACTTGCTCAAACATTTCATTGTATCTTGGGCCATAATTTGGCGTTATTTTTATCTTAATCATTGAAACTTTTATGTTTTTATCTTGCGCTAACTTGACCATTTGTAACAAATTATTTTTAATGACTTTCGGTGAATAACCACGTAAACCATCATTTCCGCCTAGTTCAATCAGCAACAAGTCAATTTTTTCATTCGCCAAAATGCCTGCTAGCCGAGATAAACCACCGCTCGTCGTTTCACCACTAACACTGGCATTTATTATTGTGTAAGCTTGTTTTTGTTCGGTAAGTTTTTGATTAAGTAAGTGCACCCAGCCTTGTGTGGGTTTCATCCCATAACTTGCACTGATACTATCACCTAATAGTAAAATATTGCGGGTTGGTGTGATACTAATGCTGTTATCAAGCGTATTGACCTGTTTGTTTTGTGCAGCAGTATTTGCTGTAGAGATAAAAAATAAGCTAATAAATAATATAAAAAGTGGATAATTTTTCATGCATGTAAATTCCGAGAGTATTCTAAGCGTTAAAGACCTAACTAAATCAGTGCAAGTTGAAGATAAAACGCTAGTTTTGCTTCAACCACTTAATTTAACTGTTGCTGCGGGCGAATCAATTGCCATTGTCGGTTCGTCTGGCTCAGGTAAAACGACATTATTATCGATTTTAGCGGGTTTAGATTTACCAAGTTCCGGACAAGTGTATCTTAAAAACCAGCCTTTACACCAGTTTAATGAGGAGCAGCGTAGTCAAGTTCGTGCGCAGCATGTGGGATTTATTTTTCAACAATTTTTATTAATTAACAGCTTAACTGCGCTTGAAAATGTGATGTTGCCAGCCGAGTTAGCCAATATGCCCGATGCGCAAGCACGTGGCGAAGCTTTACTGGCGCAAGTAGGTTTGGCTGACAGACTGGCACATTACCCTTCTCAGCTTTCTGGCGGTGAACAACAGCGGGTAGCTATTGCACGGGCATTTATTGCTAAGCCAGATATTTTATTCGCTGATGAGCCCACGGGCAATTTAGACAGCAAGACGGGCCAACATATTATTGATTTAATATTCGATTTGAATGTTAAAGAGGGTACCACCTTAGTGTTGGTAACCCACGATGCTAAATTAGCGGCAAGGTGCCAGCGGCAAGTTGAAATGGACAGCGGTGCTTTAACTGAACCCTTGACTGAAGCCACATTAGCAAACACAGATGAAAACCATGCTAAACATCAGGCTGATAGTCAAACCAAAAGCCATGATGATCTTGCAAGCAAAACTTCAGTTTCACAAGTAGGTTAACGATGAGTATTGTTAAACAAAAAGCATCAAGCATGTGGTTTACTCAATCACTACGCTTATTACATCATGAGCTTCGCCGTGGTGAACTTACCATCATATTTATCGCTATTGCGCTTGCCGTTGCGACGGTATTTTCATTGACCGGATTTTCTGGCCAAATTAAGTATGCCATAGTGGCCAATAGTACCAACACCATAGGTGCCGATCGTGTCCTTCGTATGTCGTCAGAAGTTGACACTAGCATCATAGAGAAAAGTCAGACATTAGCATTACAATATGCTCGGAAGATTGAAACTGAGTCGATGGCATTTGCTGGCGACAATATGTTACTTAGTGAACTCGATGCGGTATCTGATACTTACCCTTTGCGCGGTGAACTTAGAATTAAAACCTCGCTGACGCAAATCGCGAGTGTTGTTGCAAATGCCCCTAAACTAGGCACAGTTTGGGTTGAGCCCAGTGTGTTAAGTCGCTTGAATGTTAAGATTGGCGAGGTGATTGAGATAGGTGTTGCGCCGCTCATCATTGCCGGTATTGTTACTGATATTCCTGATCGTTCATACCGCGCCTTTATTGCCGGGCCAACGATTATTTTAAATATTGCTGATATGCCCAAAACCGAGCTTATTCAGCCAGGCAGTCGTATTACCTATAAGTACTTATTTGCCGGTGAAATCGAGGCTATTGAGCGCTTTGAAACATGGATTAAGCCACAGATCAATGAATCACAACGTTGGTATGATGCTAAAGCAGCCCAAAATCGTTTATCAAGAATATTAGACACTGCAGAGAAGTTTCTTTCGCTAGCAAGCATGTTAGGCATTGTACTAGCGGCTGTAGCGGTAGCGGTGGCTAGTCGTCGTTATGGTCAACGTCATCAGCCTAACGTGTCAATATTTAAAGCCCTAGGTGCGTCAACTTCGCATGTTAGAAAACTTTATTGTCTGCATTGGACCTTATTGAGTTGTTTAAGTATCGCAGCAGGATTAGTGGTGGGTTATGGTTTGCTGCTACTGGGGGCTAATGCCATTGCGAGTTATTTATCATTGGCTAATGCACCGCTGACTTTTGTGCCGTTTTTAACGGCGATATTTACCGGTTTATTATGTGCCATTGCTTTTGCTATTCATCCGATTATGACCTTAGTAAAAAGCTCACCCTTAAATGTTATTCGTGGTTTTAGCCAAGAAAAAGTCGCGCGCTTTGGCTGGCATCAGTTACCGCCTTTATTGGCGTTATTTTTATTACTGTTTATTTTCAGTCAAGACTTAGTGATGAGCGCTGCGTTGTTATTTGGTGGTGTGGTTGTCTCTTTTATCTTGTTGTTGTTTGGCCGTGGCTTAATGAGCGCAGGCCGCAGTGTTGGTACTAAAGCGGGAAAGTCTTGGCATTTGGCCTTAGCGAATTTAAAACGCCGAGCTAGTGAAAATAGCGTGCAACTGGTCAGTTTTACTATCGCTATAATGCTGTTGTTATTGATCACAGTAATGAAAAGCTCAATATTATCAGAATGGGAGCAACAGTTTCCTGATGATACGCCCAATCATTACCTGATCAATATCACTCAAGATCAAATTCAGCCTTTAAAGACCTTTGTTGAAGATAATAATATTGCCAACCAAGGTTTCTATCATATCTACCGTGGTCGTTTATCAGCAATAAACGGTGTAAAGACTGTCGATAAAGATGATGATGACAGTCAAGTACAAAACGCTGAAAAAACTGATGGCACTGAAAAACAACAAGCTAAGAAAAGCAAGCAGAAAAAGAGTCGGCAAGGTATGGGCCGTGAACTTGGCTTAACTTGGCGTACTGAGTTACCTGATGAAAATGAAATTATTGCTGGGCAGTGGTGGCAGGTTGGCGACGAAACACCTCAAGTGTCAATTGAAAGCAATATAGCAGAACGTTTGGCGGTTAAATTAGGTGATGAGCTAACCTTCACACTCGGCTCGGATGAGTTTACCGTGCCTGTGACTAGCATTCGTCAAGTGAATTGGCAAAGTCGGCAGTTAAACTTCATTATGGTTTTTAACCAAAGTGTACTTGAGAAATTTCCGACGACATCAATTTCCGCTTGGTCAATATCAGATGAGAACCGAGACTTAGTTTATCGCTTTTTGGCCAACTTTCCCACGATTACGGTAATGGACTTTGCTGCCATTATGGCGCAGCTCAATAGTATTATTGAGCAAGTGACGGTGGCGATTCAGCTGATCCTCATTTTGGTCGTGCTTGCTGGTAGTTTAGTGTTAATAGCGCAAGTACAAGCCAGTATGGAAGAAAGAGAGCGCGAACTAGCGATATTGAGAACCTTGGGGGCTAAAGGCAGCTTACTGCGCAATAGCGTGTTATATGAGTTCGTAGCTCTAGGGGCTATTGCTGGACTCATGGCAAGTGTTGGTATGGAAATAGCGGTTTATATTTTGCAAAGCCAAGTCTTTAATATGTCAGGCAGTTTTCACTTTCAGTATTGGTTAGTGGGTATTGGCGCGGGCGCATTCTTTGTGGGCTTAATTGGTATGCTCAGTTGTTGGCGTTTACTTAAATTGTCGAGCGTTACCTTAATCCGACGAACCATGTAACTTTCTCGTCTTATAAAAACTATATCGCTTTTAATACTAGCGGGCATGCTATGAAATCGCGTATAGTTTTAAGCGCTTATACTATATTAGATAACTAACTGAGTTTAAAAAATGGCTTTACAAGGCAAGTCCGAAGGCGCGGTGAAATTTTTATTGGTTACCGCGGCATTATTTGTTGTGCTAGCGGGGATAAAAACCGCGGCGACATTATTAGTACCGTTTTTATTATCAGCGTTTATTGCCATTATTTGTAATCCATTAGTGGTGATGGCGGCGCGTTATAAAATTCCTAAACCGATAGCGGTCATCTTTGTTATTGGTATCTTTGTTTCTATTGCGTTGTCACTGGCTGGGCTTGTGGGTAACTCGTTAAATGAGTTGTCACAACTTATTCCCGTTTATCGCGCGCAACTTCAAGAACAGTTTATTTGGTTAACCCAACAACTTGATGACTACAATATTATCATATCGTCAGAATTACTCATTGAATACTTTGACCCCGCTGCAGCAATGGGCTTAGCTGCTAACATGCTCAGTGGTTTGGGCAGCGTTATGGCTAATTTATTTTTAATCATAATTACGGTTATTTTTATGTTGTTTGAAGCGTCATCTGTACCGCGTAAATTACATTTAGCGCTCGATGATCCACAAGCTCGCTTAAAGCAAATTGACCGATTTTTATCGTCAGTAAATAATTATATTGCGATTAAAACCTTGGTGAGTATTGCGACCGGCATTTGTGTTTCATCAATGCTGTGGGTGTTTGGTTTAGACTTTTTCTTACTGTGGGGTGTGTTGGCCTTTTTACTGAACTATATTCCCAATATTGGCTCTATTATCGCCGCCGTACCGGCAATGTCGTTAGCTGTTCTGCAATTAGGACCAACGGCAGCAGGTTTTATTGGCTTAGGCTATTTAACCATAAACACAGTAATGGGTAATGTGGTTGAACCGCGTTATTTGGGCCGTGGCCTTGGGCTATCAACCCTAGTGGTATTTATTTCATTAATATTTTGGGGCTGGTTGCTAGGCACTGTGGGCATGTTGTTGTCAGTACCTTTGACCATGATCATTAAAATAGCCTTAGAAAACTCTGCAGAAGGCAGTTGGTTTGCGGTGTTATTATCGGGTGAAGAAGAGTTGGAAGAGACTTAAACAAGCAAAAGGTGGCGATAAGCTACCTTTTTTCATTTATATCACTTTAAAATCTTAACGTTAAATCCTAACTTATTGCTTTATAACGCTCTAAAATTATAGGATTTTTAGCTTACCATGTGATTATTAAACGGCTTTGTAGCTAATTATTAGTCAATTAATAGTCAATTAATAAGAGCTATACAAAACAGATCACAATTGATGGCGAATATTAAAAATCAGCAAGTCAAAATCACAGCCCCAAGTTATCGGTAATGCTTTAGCAAGTGGCTATAGTATTGAAGGGGTCAAGTGCCTATGTTTAAATTAACCGGGTTTTTGACCAACCTTAAAATAACCGGTTGAAAGAAACTGCACCGCTTCATTGCGCTTTTTACCAATTAAGATTGCCCCGTCATCCATAAACAGAAAGTTTTTCCAGCAACGTTGAAATACTGCCCAAGTGGTTTCAATAACGTTATCTCGTGAGCTGCAATAATAAACCACGGTATTATTATCCCATTTTAAGTGCGCTAAAATGATCTCGGGTAATAAATATGCTTCACTATCCCAAATATTCTCCCATTTACCATTATCAAACCAGGATGCCGCATTTTCTGGCCAGTCACCTTTTTTAAAAAAGTCTGGGTGATCAACTTGTTTACTGATGGCGCCATCCCAAAGTACTTTGGCACGAGTACTGATCATAGGTTTAATTTTTGTTTTGTCGCTATCGCTAATGGGTAAGCTTTTATGCTTAAAGATCCAAGCGTTTTTTAATTCGTCAATTGAGGTGTAATTCATAAAGGTTATATTTGTAGCTTCAATTTTGGCATAACAAGAACAGCTAGTATCTCATTAATTTGCTTAAAATTGCAGGTTATAAAATGAAAAAATACAGTTAAAGTTAATGATCAGAGCGATTCGATGGTTTTGTATTAGTTCAAATTAGCCATTTGTCTATTAGTATTTTAGCTGTACTCACCAGTACGGCTAAATGTATTGATTGTTAGCCGCTTGTTGAGCTTTATCCTTTGTTATATTTAAAGCCGTATTAATGAATTTTCTGCTGGATAATTTTAAATTGTGGGCTGTTTTGCTCTTGTTTATGACAAATACTTAATAAATCTTCAATCAAACAAGAAAGTGCACGTCGTTCAATTTTCTGGATTAATGCTTGCTGCTCGTCAGTTAGCATGTGGTACATAGTAGCGGCGCCAAAGTCGCCAAAAATAATATTAGCGTTTTCATCAAACAGGGTGTTATGCGCGTATAAATCACCATGAGATACTTGATTTGCATGCAAATGTTCAAATACGTCTTCCATTTGCAATACTATTTTATCAATTTGACTCATGCTTAAGGTAAAGCCTGCAGGAAAAGTATCACGGGTACAGCTTTTAAAGCTTGGCGGTAAACCCAAATTTTTAAAATTAGCCGGTATTAAATTCATGATTAAGGCTAAATAGCCTTCCTCATTGACTTGTGCTAAAGAACGGACAAGGTTTTGATGATCGCCGACTTTTAAACATACCTGTAATTCGTCTTCTGGGTAGCCATCACTGGTTACTTTACCTTTAAAAACTTTCACCGCAACATTGTCTGGGAATACTGATGGACTATTAGTCCAAGTTGCACTTGAAATAACGCCTGAAGCACCTTGTCCCAGTACCTTCTGTAAGGTAAAACTTGCTGAGGGCAGTGATGGAACTGATGCAATGTTGAGGTTAGCAAGACTAAAAGGATTACCGGAAAAGGCAAACCATGCAAGTTTAGGTAATCTCAGCAATTGCTCGGGACATTCAGTTAAATTGTTCGCTGATATACGCACTAACTCAAGGTTACTTGACTGCGCTAGTGTTAACGGTAGTTTGATTAACCTATTGCCAGCTAACGCCAATTTTTGTAGTTTTGGCCGTTCGCCCAAAGCGTCAGGTAAAGTTTCAAGGCAGTTGTCGGTCAAGATTAACCAACGCAAATTCTTCGGTAAGGAGTTAGCCGGCACCTGCTCAATTTGATTTGATTTAAAGCCGACCATTTCTAGGTTTTCACAGCGCCCAAGCACTTCAGGTAATACTCGGAAGCGATTATTTGAAGCAAAAATTATTTGAAGTTTTGTTAGTTTAATTAACGTCTTGGGTAGCGAGGTTAATTGATTGTCAGATAAATCTAGAATTTCTAAGCTATCTGCTAATGACAGAATTTCTAATGGGAATGAGCTTAAGTTTTCAGATAACTTTAAACGCTTAATACCCCTGAGTTTGCCAGATTTTAACTGAGATAGCGTATGCATTTATTAATCCATTGTTAGTGTTATTTTTAGTAAATGAAAATTTAGGATGCCACAAAGTGATATGACATCGCTAAGATATAAAAAACCGAGGAGCTTATTTACAGGCTTTTCAGGTTTATGGAGGGTAATCAACCTAATACAGTATTTTTTACCAGAGTTAAGCTAGTGACACCTTGTATGTTGCACACAGGTATTTACCACAACCTAGTTCCAATTTTTACTAATTATAGGTGAACCTATAATTACATATTATGGATGATCTTAAAGGAAACTCTGTGATTTATCAATATCAATGAGGAAGTATCATAGCGGCTATAAAGCAAATTAAATCAGATGATTGGAGCGCAGCGATTAGCATTTAAAGCACAAAATCTATTTTTAAATCTTAAGCTTAAAAATTGATGCAGAGTCATTTGTTATTCAAAATGAATAGAAGGTTAGTTGTTTAATAGCCCCGTAAACAGTTCCTTAAATAGTTAAGGTATCAGCATGACAAACCACAATATAAATAATGAAAGAATGAAGCGTAAATATTTTATTTTTATGAAAGAGGCAAAACGGCATAGTGAGGCATCAATAGATTGTATTACTAAAGCTATAAGTCACTTTTAAAAATACAATAAATGTAAACCGTTTAAAGATTTTAATTTTAACCAAGCGATTGGTTTTAAAAATAAATACTTACGACCCTGTAACAAAATCTGTTACAGGGTCCGAGATAAATATTAACGCCTAATCTAAGTTCAATAGTCGTTAATAATACTGTATTAAAGGGGGGTATTATTTGAAGGTAGTATTTAATTTGTCGAGATCTTCAGCACTTTTATTTACCGCTATACCATAATTATTTACTTGCGTTGCAAGTTTACTATTTTCTTGAGAAATATTATCTATGGTATAAACACT
>NZ_JACGVK010000052.1:0-497 GCF_014077185.1 Colwellia sp. MB02u-10 | reverse complement strand
TTTTGTCTTAACCATTGCCATACTTGTTCAATAGGGTTCAGCTCAGGTGAGTAAAGGGGGAATTTTATGATTGATAAATTATTAAACTTCTTGGTTAAGTGGGCTTGATGCCAAGCGGCACCATCTACCACTATAACGGCGTGTCGTCCCTTTGGAACTTTTTGGGATATCAATGCAAAGTGCTTTTCCATTACATCCATATTCATCAATGGAGCGATTAGTGCTTCGGTATCTCCTGTTGCCGGGCAAACAGCACCAAAAAGATAAGCATACTCAAACTGCTGTTGCTTAACCGCTCTCGGCCTCGTTCCTTTTTTTGCCCAGAGTCTTGTCGTTGTATTCTGCTAATACCAATTCCGATAATTTTGTGATCTAATACCAATTCCGATAATTTTGTGATCTAATATCCTTAACAAAGGATTACTACATATGACTCAAAATTTATCACAAATTATTGCCACTACGACTAATGGTAGACTACGGATCCGATTACTTGC
>NZ_JACGVK010000051.1:0-247 GCF_014077185.1 Colwellia sp. MB02u-10 | reverse complement strand
ATGAGGATATAGTGGATAAGTGTTCTATTGCATGGAACAACTTCATAGCGGATACAGAACGGGTCTTATCTCTATGCAGAAGGGACTGGGCAAAGTTGAACAGTTAATTATCGGAATTGGTATAATATCCTTAACAAAGGATTACTACATATGACTCAAAATTTATCACAAATTATTGCCACTACGACTAATGGTAGACTACGGATCCGATTACTTGCCGTATCTCATTTTAAAGCGGGTAAAAACA
>NZ_JACGVK010000050.1:0-551 GCF_014077185.1 Colwellia sp. MB02u-10 | reverse complement strand
TTCAAGGCCGTTTTCCAATTTCTTATCGGCATCGTCCACTTTTTAGATGCTTGTTCAATCGCTAAATAGATAACTTTTTTAGCCGAATCATCATGCGGAAATAGTTTACGCTTTTTAATGGCCTTGCGAATAACACTGTTCAGTGACTCAATCGCATTGGTGGTATAAATGGCTTTGCGTATATCATTAGGATAGTTAAATATTGTGCTGACGTTTTGCCAGTTACTGCGCCATGAACGCGATATACTGGGGTATTTACTGTCCCAGCGTTGCTCAAATTGGTCGAGCGCCATCAAGCCTTCTTCTTCGGTTACTGATTGATATATTTGCTTTAAGTCGCCAGTAACAGCCTTATAATCTTTCCATGGCACAAGCTTCAATGAATTACGCACCATATGCACAATGCAGAGCTGTATCTGCGTTTGGGGATAAACGGTATTAATGGCATCAGGAAAACCTTTAAGGCCATCGACACAGGCGATGAGAATATCTTTTACCCCTCGGTTTTGAAGTTCAGTTAACACGTTGAGCCAGAACTTAGCCCCTTCATT
>NZ_JACGVK010000049.1:0-534 GCF_014077185.1 Colwellia sp. MB02u-10 | reverse complement strand
TTTAAAGTTTTGAGCTGTCAGCTATAAAAAACAGCTTTCAGATTCTTTGTCTGTTTCGCTTTACCCTACTGCGTTTTGTATTCGCTGTGCGGTTGACGGACTAAAGTCCGACCTACAAAACAATTGCCTAAACCTACATTATCACCCGTAAGCTCTTGTAGGGTGGACTTTAGTCCATCAAGTTTTGAAAAACAGCTGTCAGTTTGAAGTTTTGAGCTGTCAGCTATAAAAAATAGCTTTCAGATTGTTTGTCTGTTTGGCTTTACCCTACTGCGTTTTGTATTCGCTGAGCAGTTGACGGACTAAAGTCCGACCTACAAAACAATCACCCAAATCTACATTATCATCCGTAAGCTCTATGTAGGTTGGACTTTAGTCCATCAGGTTTTGAAAAGCAGCTGTCAGTTTGAAGTTTTGAGCTGTCAGCTATAAAAAACAGCTTTCAGATTCTTTGTCTGTTTCGCTTTACCCTACTGCGTTTTGTATTCGCTGTGCGGTTGACGGACTAAAGTCCGACCTACAAAACAATTCCCT
>NZ_JACGVK010000048.1:0-681 GCF_014077185.1 Colwellia sp. MB02u-10 | reverse complement strand
GATAAATTATTAAACTTCTTGGTTAAGTGGGCTTGATGCCAAGCGGCACCATCCACCACTATAACGGCGTGTCGTCCCTTTGGAACTTTTTGGGATATCAATGCTAAGTGCTTTTCCATTACATCCATATTCATCAATGGAGCGATTAGTGCTTCGGTATCCCCTGTTGCCGGACAAACCGCACCAAAAAGATAAGCATACTCAAACTGCTGTTGCTTAACCGCTCTTGGCCTCGTTCCTTTTGTTGCCCAGAGCCTTGTCGTTGTATTCTGCTAACTGTTTAGGATGTCTAGAGCGGCTCGTTATCCATGAAAAACCTAGCTGATGAAGCAGTCGATATACATTAGAAATGCCATAGTTGAGTTTAAATTCTCGTTCAATATAGTGAACAAGTGTTTGTGCGTTAAGCCTACCACCACTTTCTTTAATACTATTGTTGCGAACGTACTCGCTTAGTTGAATAAGTTGAGCCTCATTTAAACGTGAAGGGCGACCCGTGCGAGGTTTTTTTTTAATCCTTCGAGTCCTTGAGCATAAAACCGGTTAAGCCAACCATTAATACCAATTCCGATAATTAACTGTTCAACTTTGCCCAGTCCCTTCTGCATAGAGATAAGACCCGTTCTGTATCCGCTATGAAGTTGTTCCATGCAATAGAACACTTATCCACTATATCCTCAT
>NZ_JACGVK010000047.1:0-532 GCF_014077185.1 Colwellia sp. MB02u-10 | reverse complement strand
GATTACACAGTAACGGATGGAACTGCAACTGATGTTGGACAATTAACCATCACGGTAGCTGCTGCAAATGATGCACCCGTCGCAGTCGATGATGTAATCAATGTCACTGAAGATACAGCATTTACATCAAGCATTGATTTAGCTGCTAACGATACCGATTTAGATGGAGACAGCTTAACGGTAACAGCGGGAACATTTACAACAGCGCAAGGCGGAACATTGGCGCTTGCAGCGGATGGCTCATACACTTATATACCCGCAGCAAACTTCAATGGTACCGATACAGTTGATTACACAGTAACGGATGGAACTGCAACAGATACAGGGACATTAACCATTACGGTAGCTGCTGCAAATGATGCACCCGTCGCAGTCGATGATGTAATTAATGTCACTGAAGATACAGCATTTACATCAAGCATTGATTTAGCTGCTAACGATACCGATTTAGATGGAGACAGCTTAACGGTAACAGCGGGAACATTTACAACAGCGCAAGGCGGAACATTAGCGCTTGCAGCGGATGGCTCAT
>NZ_JACGVK010000046.1:0-696 GCF_014077185.1 Colwellia sp. MB02u-10 | reverse complement strand
AGAAATAGGTCTGTAGCTCAGCTGGTTAGAGCGCACCCCTGATAAGGGTGAGGTCGGCAGTTCAAGTCTGCCCAGACCTACCAATTTACGCCACTTGCTGCGTTGGAATGATACTCGTGTAGAAACCTACACTTCGCATCTTTCCGCCTTGCAACTGACGTAAATCTGCGTTTCGTTTTAGCTTAACGTGTGTTTCCCATTGCGGGGCTATAGCTCAGCTGGGAGAGCGCCTGCCTTGCACGCAGGAGGTCAGCAGTTCGATCCTGCTTAGCTCCACCACTTCTTCACTAAAGAGAGAGACCAAACTTAAACTATCAAAAGTTGATAAGTTAAGTTTGGTTTTTTAAACCAAGTCTTCACCGAATGCGTGTGAATGACTAATTCTTTAACAATCTGGAAAGCTGATATAAATACCGGTATTTATATGATGAACACGGTGTCGCGCTGTTGTTCATAAATTATAAATACCAAGCTGTTATTAATAGGAATATCGCCTGTTAATAATGGTGATTACGGATTCTCCTCGAAGACGTAATCAACCCGGTAGTTTATTAACTTTTAGTTTATCTACTAGTAATAAATTACCACTCTTATTCAAGACACACTTTGTGTGCGTGAAAATGTCAGACTTTACAATTGCTGTGGATTAGTCTCCACGGTGTACTAGATAGCTTCTTCGGAAACTACTTGGGGTTG
>NZ_JACGVK010000045.1:0-83281 GCF_014077185.1 Colwellia sp. MB02u-10 | reverse complement strand
AGTGTTTATACCATAGATAATATTTCTCAAGAAAATAGTAAACTTGCAACGCAAGTAAATAATTATGGTATAGCGGTAAATAAAAGTGCTGAAGATCTCGACAAATTAAATACTACCTTCAAATATTAAACTCTAGTCTGTAGTTTAATAATGTTAGAGACAAATCCATTGTATTAATTTTTGGTAGATCTCTGTGCCTTTCGTAAATAACTATTCTATGTCGCTAAGCGATTTATTTACTAAAATAAATCGCTTAGTTGCAAGTACCTTTGTTAAACGGAATCTAATGGCCCTTTAATACAGTGTTATTAACGGCTATTGAACTTAGATTAGGCGTCAATATTTATCTCGTCCTATCAACGTCTTGGCTGTTGATTATTTTAAAAATGTACTTGTAATCGAGACGGTCCGCTATATCACAACAGAGAACGTTAGCCACAGCAAAGATTAGGTCAACTAACGGGTGTTCAGTTGACCTCGAGATACAATCAAAGTTTCAAAACTTACTTTTTCTTAGCGCACTTTTAAGACTAAAAATGATACCTATTTGCTCTAAACATAAAATATAAAGTACTTCGTCCGCTTACTGCCTCATAGCTGACTGTCAAAAAAGCTGACACTATCAAGCAATTAGTTCCACAATGTGCACTTAGTTACCATTATTTTCTAGCGATTTATGATATTTTTCGTAATTTTATCACGACTTTTGACGCAAGAACTTTAATTATTTTTCTCAATCTAGCTACGGCCCAGAAAATTCGGTTCAAGAATTCTCATAATTTGTGACGATCCACAATTAGGGTAAAGCATTAAGGTTTAAAGTATAAACATTTAAAACTAGGTGCTCGCTTATAAAATATCTTGCTGCTTTGGCAACGCATAAGCAGTAGTGACTGAAATTTTTACTGATAGCAGATATGACAAGCTATTAATCATATTCACTGGCATACCATTCATGTTCATAAGCTAAACTACCCCATAAAGCATGTGCTAAAGCGACTTCAGACAATGTTTGATTAAGCTTTATTGGCGTTAGTTTTTTTTCATCAAAATCATAACTGAAATTCATCGGATCTTTTTGTGGTTGTAGTATCGTCACTTCATCGTCTTCCATATAAGCAAAGTTTTCAGCATATTGCATCATAGCTCGTCCTGCACTTTGTGGTTTGGTTAAATCATGGCCCAGCATAGGTGAATGATTTATCACGCCCATTAACGACAAAAGTGTTGGCGCTAAATCAATTTGACTGACAACTCTTTCGTCAGAAAACGGCTGCTTTGATGAATTGAGAATAACACCCGGAATATGAAAGTTTTTGATGGGCACAAGATCACTGCCAAATGCTCTGGCATCATGATCGGCAACCACCAAAAATATAGTATCTTGCCAGTAAGGCTGTTGCTTTGCTTTAGTGATAAATTTACCTAAGGCATAGTCTGCATATTGGATAGCTTTATGGCGTAATAACTCTTTCTCATCATATTGGCTTAGTTGCTCTGCGGTATACTCAATAGGGGTTATAACGCCTGGTGGAATTTCAAAAGGGTCATGATTACTAGACGAAAAAATAAAACTAAAAAAGGGCTTGTCGCTATTGTTTAACTTGGTTAATTCAATATTAGCTTGCTTGAATAAATCTTCATCACTTGCTCCCCACGAGCCAATAAACGCAGGGTTTTGAATATCGTTAAAATCAACAATATCACTAAAGCCGTTGCCCAAGAAAAAACTCTTCATGTTGTCGAAATGACTTTCGCCGCCATAAATAAATTGTGTGGTGTAATTATGTTTGGCAAGTAAACTCGCAATAGTGAAGAAGCCATGCTGTGATTTATCAAGTTTAACTACTGCTCTGGCAGGCGTTGGTGTAAAACCAGTAATTACGGCTTCAATGCCTCTAACAGAACGTGTACCTGTGGCATATAAATTTTTAAAGGCCCAGCCTTCATTATTTAATTTATTAATTTCAGGACTAAGAGGAAGCCCGCCCAACGATGAGACAAACTGAGCACCTAAACTTTCTTCTAAGATAATAACCAAGTTTTTAGCTTTACCTTGATAGCTAGGTGCGCGAGAAGCCAAAGAGGGTTGAATGAGATGGGTAAATGCTTGTGGTGCTAAACCTGTTTCTTGTTGCACAATGGCAATAACTTTTTCAGTGGCCATTTTACCATAAAGCTTTGAGGCATTTTTTTCATTACCTAACTGTTTATAGGCATGAGCAACACTATAGATAGAATTTAGTGTTAACGAATTTATTAAGGGATCGGTAGAAAAATAAACTAACGACGGATTTATTGGCCGATGTCCAACAGTGCCTCTGGCACACAGCACAAGTACGACAAATAAAGTAACAAATGAAAGAGTCGCTGACTTAAACGATACCGAACGTCGAGGTTGGTTTGTATTGATCAGTTTAGCTAACAGGTGCCAAAACAATTTACCTGGAATAAGTATTAAGGTGAGAACCATAACTAAGGTAAATAAGTGACCGTTGAATAACATTTTCATTACTTCATTAGGATAAGCTAAGTATTCAATGAATAGTCTATTTGGTCTGAAACCATATTCATGAATAAATGCCGGTGTGGCTAATTCAAAAAATAGTACGCTGATAAAAATGAAGAAAAATAGTGCCTTTAATACTTTTAGCCATATTTTTTGATAACCGGAAATCATAAACCATGGATGGACTATGGCAGGTAAAATTAATAAATAGCCTAATGCGCTTAAGTCGATTCTAAAACCATTTAAAAATAAGGTTAGAAAGCTATTAAAAGTATCGAATCGCTGAATTTGCCATAGACCTAAGCCCAGTCTAGAAATGAACAGTGTCAACATTAATAGTAAGAAAAATAAGACAAAAGGTCGTAATAAATTAAGTGTAGTTTTAAACATCGTTTCAATACCGCTAATAGAGGACGTTGCTACTTTAAAACATGAAACTTAAGAGACGCTTAATTTAAACTGAAAGCGATCTATACTAGTTACAATTGTTACATTTTTTAAATAAAGATAGCTTGACTTAAGCTTAACTTACTTAACTTGTAATTTATTTGCAATAGATACTTAGCATAGAGTTTTGGAAAAGGAGTGCTGAGCATATTTTAAAAATTATATTATTTAAGGGACAGTGACGTGGTTTAATGGATGTGAATAGAGTTTTTAAATATGATTAAAGCCCGATTAAATTTAAATAATAGCGCTGAATTGCTTTACTCAAATAAGGTCATTATAAACTTTATTATCTAGGTATATTACCTAGGTTTATTGCTCGTCTGAAAGCAATTATTAAATAATAGGCTGCTCATCACAGCCAGATCATTACCTTAATAAAAGGCTGCTACGGCAACCCTTGTATTAAAAGTATCAACTTTTAAAGTAATACTACTAGCCAAATACTGCTGGCGACAATAAGACTAATAAATACCGCCGCTGAGCCTAAATCTTTTGCAAGACCCGATAAGGGATGAATCTCTAAGCCCACACGGTCTACCACAGCTTCAATTGCAGTATTGATGATCTCGGTAAATAGTATGAAGAGTACCGCGAGTATTAAGGTAACTTGCTCTTTGGCGCTTATATCAAATATAAAAGATACCGGTATAGCAATAAACAGCAGTAACAGTTCTTGCCTAAATGCAGATTCATTTTGATACAACCATTTGAACGCTCTAAATGAGTTCAATGAGGCTAACACTATTCTTTGGATGCCCTTAGGCTTATTTTTATTGTCAAACACTAGTCTGCTAGCTCCATTTCTAATGAGGTTGATACTGTGGTGCGGGCTATCGCCTGTTGCGATTTACAATCAACGAAGGGATCACTTTCAATGCGATAGGCAGTAGTTTTAACCGACATGATACTCAATAAGGTATCAAAAACGTTATCATGACTTATTGGCGATTTTGCCAAAGCATTTAAACATTGGCGATTAAAGTCAGTTTGTATTTTATCCGTCCAGTAGATCATGGGTACGTGAGTTTGTTCTTCAGGTGCAAACGCATAAGGTAAACCATGTAAATATACCCCATTTTCACCCAGTGATTCACCATGATCTGAAATATAAAGTAAAGATGTTTCAATGTCACCTTTTTTATCTAAGCCACTTAATTCATTAATAATTTTTGAGAGTACTAGATCAGTATAAGCAATGGTGTTGTCATAAGTATTAATCAGTTGCTCATGGCTACAGTTTTGAATGTCACTGCGTTGACAGTCGGGTGTGAAGACCCTTTTTTCTTTTGGATACCTTTTGAAATAGGTTGGCCCATGAGAGCCGATCATATGTAATACAATGAGGGTGTTTTCATGGCTTAATGTCTTAAGTTTATTTTTTAATGGGGCTAATAGCGCCTCATCATAGCAATACTCACCATCACACAAGGGGTTAGATTTATCAGGTTCAATTTGTTCAGTTTTTACTCGGCTACAAACACCTTTACAACTACCATTATTGTTACTGATCCATAAAACGTCAGCACCGGCTAAATGTATCAGGTCTATGGCATTTTGTTGAGCGATTGCGATACGCTTATCATAATTATTTTTGTTTAATCTTGAGAACATACAGGGGACCGAAACTGCGGTAGCTGTGCCACATGAGCTCATCTGTGAAAAATATATAACCCCTTGTTTTTCTGTATATTGATTGGTAGGTTTTACATAACCATTCAGTGAAAAGCTTTGCGCACGCGCTGTTTCTCCTAACACCATTACCGTGACATGCCGACGAGTATTATCGCGAACGATTGAAGGCGCAGTGTCTAAGACCTCAAATTGTAAAGGTGGATAAAAATATTGATTTCTAACAAATTTATATGACGCATCTAGCAGTTTATAGGGTGTAACATAACCTAGCAGTGCTTTATTATTTCGGCCAACCGAAGCATAATTTGAATAAAATACACTGGCAATTAAAAATGCTGCGCCAAAGCTAAGGGTGATCATTTTTACTCGGCTTAATAACTCTGTAAAGAAAGGCTGATAAGTTAATTTAATCGTATAGATGATCAGTGAGGGGATAACACCAAAAATCAAGAAAAATAAGATGGCGTAAAAGTTAACGTAAGATAAGGCTTCGGCTGAATCGGTTTCAACAGTATTTTGCACCATACCGTAATCAAACACGATACCGTAAGTAATGGTGCCATAAAATATCAAAGATGAAATCATCACAGTCGTCATAAGTAGCGGTTTGGTTAGCCATCGAAATGAAAAAACCCCTTGAATTATAATACTTAAAGAAAGTAAAAATATGGGTAGTGACATTAAAAACAGCAGGTTATAGTTATCCAACGCGGTAATTACGTCCGCTGTTTTTACTAAAAAAGGTAAGTTCAATATCAGTGCAATATAACAGCATGTGAAGAATAGCAACTGGTTCGTTGTTAGTGTTAAGTTTTTAAAGTACGCGATAATTTTATTCATTTGAGACACCTATTAACAAGTGTCGCTATATTATAAAAGTAAACTTAAGATAACCTTAGGCTAACCTGAACATTAGCTTAGATTAAACTGAATATTGTATAAAAAGTTAAGTGTAAATGGTGCAAGGTTACTGCTTGTTATTATTAAAGGCGTGGCCTATTACAATAGCTGTGTTTTGTGCACTAAACATTATAATAAAGCTTATAAAAATAATCATTAAACCACAGCGGTTGTTGATAATATAATAGTAAAGGTAAGCTCTTTTTTTGCGGACATAGTGACATTTAAATCGGCAGAGAGACTCTCACAATAAGATTTAACAATCGCTAAACCTAAGCCATATCTTTCTGCTGATGTTCGTGATGAATCTTTCTGCCATAAAGGTTCAAAAAACAGCGCTAAGTCTTTTTCAGCGTAATCATGTTTACTGAGATTAGACACTTTTATCATAAGCTGATTATTGTGTGAATGAGGTTCAACATTGACGGTTACTGAGCTTGAAGCCGGGCTATAATACAAGGCATTGTTAATAAGGTTGCTCATAATAGTTGTTAAAGCGAACTCATTGGTATAAACATTTTCACATGACTGATCAAAGTTAACATTAACGACTCTATTGGCTTTTTTTTCTCTCATGATGACTGAATTTAGTAGTGCTTCTAGATTAACCTGTTGCTTTTTTAACGTCGCATTATTGGTACTTTTTTGTAGCAAAAGTATGCCATTGACAATGTTGCGCAAACGTTCTGTAATAGTAAGCACATCAGTTTTGAAACTTTCTGTTAATTGTTTTTCATGAGGAAACTTTATCGCGACTTCACTCAGGCTGAGTAACTCTGCTATTGGGGTTTTTAACTCATGGGCAATATCTGAGGTGACTCTTTTTTCTCTGGCATAAAGCACTTTATTTTCACTTATAAAGTGGTTGATACCATGGGCAATAGCAATAAGTTCTTTTGGCAAATTAGTGGTGTCTATCGTGCTAACGGTAGAATTTAAATTGATTTGTTTTAGTTCAATATTCAATTGTTCAATCGGTCTTAAACCGTGTTCAACCACATTAAAAACAATAAATCTTACGGCGATAATAGCGCTAATTGAAGTGAAAATAAAAATTATATCTACAAACCAAAGAATTTGATTTACGCCTTCGTTGCTGATGGCATAAGCGAGCTCCATCGGCTTTTGTTGTTTTACGAACTGCGCTTTTGTTAGTCCTTGACTTTCCCTGACATCACTATCAATTTGCGGTTTAAATTTTGCAAAATACATTCTTCCAGAGCGACCGTCGGGTAAAACAATGTCAGTTATTGATGAGCTATTACCGGCAAGGTCTACTCTAGGTAGCTGATTAATGTCAAAGAGATCTAGGGTTTTAGAACGCTCAAAAACCTTATTATCTAGCCATAATTGGAAATATTCGGGGTCATTAACACCGGAAAATTCAGGCATGAATTCATCAGCAAAATCAAAGTCAATTTCGTGGGTGTCTTCACTGACTAATGTAGTGAGTAAGCCAGCTTTGTTGATCATAGCTAGATCAAACTCTCCACTGATCCAGGTATCAACAGCAAGGTCGGTAAGCATTAAAATAGAGACCAATAATATGGATATTGAAATGGATATATAACGGCTTAACTTTTTCTTAATCGAAATCATGCACGGGTCTCAACAAAAATAACCGAAGCCACGTTTAGTTTTAATAGGCAGGTCATGTCCGAGTAGTTTTACTTTTTTTCTGGCGCTTGATAGATGTGCTTCGATTGAATTTTTAGCAACAGCATCATATTGACCGGCTAAATATTCACTTAATTTTTCAGGTGATATCACTTTACCTTGATTAGTGAATAAACATTCAACCAATTTATACTCATTAGGGGTTAAATTGGTATCTATTGAGTCACAAAATAATTGTTTTAAATGCAGGTCTAAGGCAAATGAGCCGATAATAATTTTACTGTCATTGACCTTTAAAGCGCCTCTGCGCATGAGGCAAAGTAGACGAACATGCAGTTCATCGAATGAAAAGGGTTTAGTGAGATAATCGTCAGCACCATTAAGTAAGCCTTGAACTTTGTCTTCGGTGAGGTCTCGCGCAGATAATATTAACACTTTCAGTTCTTTATTCGCTTTGCGAATAGCCTTTAATATTGCTGTGCCATCAACAGTGGGCAGCATTAAATCAAGTATCAAAAGAGAATAGTCACCCGACAAAGCCATGCTTAAACCTTCTGAGCCGTCTCCGGTGTCATCAACGGTATAACCTAGGTTTGATAAGCCAATTTTTAAACTTCTTCTTAGAGACGTTGAATCTTCTATAATTAAAACTTTCAAGGGTAACCCGCAACACAGAAATATTAAGTAAAAGATACCAGAAGAAACTTAAGATTGGCTGATTGTCACTTAAATTGTTGTGCTGTTTACTCTAATTTTTTAATAACGGCCACTTGATAGCTGGAACTTGTTGATAGAAAATATGATGAAAGGATAGGGGGGCATAAGGAAAATATTTGATTTTTATCTAGGTGAAAACTATTTATTGCATTGAATATAAACAGAAGTTATGCCAACATTCATTTAGTATAATCTTTGGCTAGTTACTTGTGACTTTACACTGCTCTAAAACATTAATGGTATTGCTGGTATGTTTGACCTTTGTGGGTCAGGCAATGGCGTCTACTATTATGCCTTATCAAATGATGGCTATGGCAGGCATGAGTGGGCAAGTAAAAGCACAGTCAAAAGCAGCTATGCCGATGACAGCTCACAGCAACCATAATATGTCCGGTGATGCGGTTGATAATACAACAGTATCAACCGAAGATTGTTGTGCTCAAGTATGCAACTGCTTTATGGGCGGTTGCTCAAGTGCTGCTGCTCTCATGAAGGGCGTACCGAGCAATACGCCGATCGCTGATGTGCCCTCTAAAATACTTTCCTATTCTACTTTGGCGTTAAGCCAACCAGCTAGATCATTATATCGTCCGCCAATATTAAGCTAAATACAGCATAAATGTGTCCAAAATTTGGTGCATTTATAACGATGTCTGTATTAGGCTTTTTGATTTCGTGTTGGTATAAGTATTTCTAACCTCATCAAAAATAACCTAATTAATTAAAAATATTAATTAATATCCCTATTGGGGCGGTTATGTTTTCAACTAAATTTACGTTAAACCTTATCACTACCTTGGTTGTAGTCTGTACGCTGGCTAGCTGTTCAGATAAAACCGCTCTTGCTACTAAAACTGATTCAAGTGTTGCGGCTAAATCTCAAAAGCTTAAGCCGCAATCTATTGCCTTAGATGTTTATAAAAGTCCAAACTGTGGTTGTTGTAAAAAATGGCTTAGTCACATCAATGATAATGGCTTTGAATCAAAAGTTTACAGTAATGATGATTTTTCAGTTATTAAAAATGAAAAAGGCATAGCGCCCAGATATCGCTCTTGTCATACCGCTATTTCAACCAATGGTTATGTTTTTGAAGGGCATGTACCAGCAAAATTCATCCAAAAATTTATGCAAGCGACACAGGCTGTTGATGTTATCGGCTTGTCGGTTCCTGCTATGCCTGTAGGTTCGCCAGGCATGGAAGTTGATGACAGGTTTCAGCCGTATCAAATTTTACTTTTGAAGTCAGATGGTACCAGTGAAGTTTATGCTCATGTTCAATCGTATAAGGAACAATTCTAATGAATAAACTCAACCAGCGCTGTAAGTTTGGTCTCACGTTTGGTCTTAAGTTTGGCACAGCGATTTTAGCTTTTTCTGTTTTTACTGTTAGTGCTGCCCAGTTACCCGTGCTAGCTGATAGTAAGGCTTTATCTTTTAAAAAAGCCATTGCAATAGCTCAAAAAAGTGACCCTTGGTTAACTGGCAATAAGCACAAACAACAGGCTATTGAATTAATGAGTACGGCGGCAAATACATTACCCGATCCCAAGGTGTCAATTGGTTTCGCTAACCTGCCAACCAACGGTTTCGATTTTGCTCAAGAAGGTATGACACAGGCCAAGGTGGGGATTGCTCAAATGTTTCCTCGTGGAGATACGTTAGCGATTAAAAGCCAGCAACTAAAAACGCAAAGTGAAGCGTTTCCCTATCAAAGAAAAGACCGAGCATCAAAAGTAGCGGTTACGGTAGGAAGTTTATGGTTGGACACCTATCGAGTTCAACAAACCATAGCGTTAATAGAAAAAAATAGGTCGTTGTTCGAGCAGTTAGCTGATGTAGCAACAGCAAGCTATTCGTCGGCGTTAGGTAAAACGCGTCAACAAGATATTGTGCGGGCACAATTAGAGCTAACACGCTTAGAGGATAGGTTAGCGCAATTGGCACAACAGAAAAATGGCTTTGTCGGTATGCTTGCTCAATGGTTGAGTCAGTTTTCTAGCGAAAGTAGTGTAGGTGAATCGGTATTATTAACCTCTGACTTTTCTTTACATCAGTTAGTGCTGAGTCAAGAACTGCCTGAAATAGAGTTAATTAACCGTGCGTTAGTCGCCAAAGAAACCTGGCTTGAACCAAGCGCATTAATCCGATATTTTTCAAATCATCCTGCGGTTATGGCGTTAGAAAAAAACATTCAGGCGACTAAAACAGGCATTAAGTTAGCGCAGCAAAAATACCAAGCTGAATGGGGCGTAAACGCAAGCTATGGATATCGCGCAGACGATGCTATGGGCAGCAGCCGAGCTGATTTATTCTCTGTTGGTGTGACGTTCGATCTGCCAATTTTTACTCATAATCGACAAGATAAAGAAGTGCAATCAGCGGTATCTGCAACAGAAGCGGTGAAGACTGACAAAATTTTATTACTCAGACAATTATTGGCTGCTTACTCAAGTGCCAAGGGCAGGTTATTACGCTTAAAAGAGCGACAAATGCTTTATAAATCTAAGTTACTCCCTCAAATACATGATCAAGCCGCAGCCTCTTTATCTGCCTATACCAACGATGATGGTGACTTTTCTGAAGTTGTTCGCTCCCGCATTGCCGTGCTAAATACTGAAATAGACCTGCTAACACTGAACGTAGAAGAACAGAAAATAGGCTTAGAGCTTAATTACCTTTTTATCGGCAGTCTCAATACAGCAAACAGCCATAACAAAAGCAATTTAACCAATAACAATCAAATTGTTGTTAATTCGGGACAAAAATAATGAGCAAAAATATCGTCAACAATAATAGTAAAACCATCATTATTGGCATGGTTATCGGTTCAATGCTCACGCTTGGTGTTTATAGTTTTATAACTCCTGCGAAAAATGAGCAAGCCGTTAGCGCTAAAACGGCTGAGAAAAAACCGCTTTATTGGGTGGCTCCGATGGATGCAAATTATATGAAAGATAAGCCAGGTAAATCACCCATGGGCATGGATTTAGTGCCAGTTTATGACGATGATGGCAAAGGGCCTGATGCTGGTGTTGGCACCATTCGTATTTCTGCTGATGTGGTGAATAACTTAGGTGTAAGAACCGCTATAGCGAACTTTAGCTCATTGCACAGCGAAATAAACACCATGGGGTATATTACTTTTGATGAAAGCAAAATCGTTCATATTCATCCGCGTGTTCAAGGCTGGATAGAAAAGCTCTATGTTAAGGCGGTAGGTGATCCTGTTAAGCAGCATCAAGCCCTTTACGATATTTACTCCCCTGAGTTAGTTAATGCTCAAGAGGAGTTGTTATTGGCATTAGAGCGGAAAAACAGCCGCTTAATTACAGCGGCTGAAAATAGATTGATGGCGTTGCAGTTACCTAAGTCTGCGATTATAAAACTGAAAAAAACCAAGCAAGTGCAGCAAAAAATAACTTTTTACGCGCCACAAAATGGGGTGGTTAAAACGCTAAATATACGTGAAGGTTTCTTTGTTCAGCCGGGTACTACTTTGTTGTCAATTGCTGATTTGTCACAAATTTGGCTTGAAGCAGAAGTCTTTGAACGACAAGCAAACCAAGTTAAAACCGGTACACCAGTCACTATGACATTAGATTATTTACCGGGCAGAACATGGCAAGGGCAAGTAGATTATATCTATCCAACACTCGATGCTAAAACACGCACAGTGAAAATACGCTCAAGTTTTAGTAATGAAGAAGCTGAGCTTAAGCCTAATATGTTTGCACAGGTTGTTATTCATTCTACCAGTGATGAACAAGCGTTGTTAATTCCGCAAGAAGCTCTAATTAGAACGGGTATGCAAGATAGAGTGGTGCTAGCTTTGGGTGAAGGTAGCTTTAAATCGATTGCCGTCACTGTAGGTCGATATGACCGCAATAATGTTGAAATACTTAGCGGACTGGATGCCGGTGAAAAAGTGGTTAGCTCAGCGCAATTTTTATTAGATTCAGAATCAAGTAAATCATCTGATTTTAAACGCATGCATCATGAATCTGACCAAGAAAAACCAAACGAAATGGATATGAGTCATAACAATGACAGCGCTGCTGACACAGTTTCCTCAGCGACTGTTAACGGTACAGTTGTTAACCTAATGCTTGATCACCGAATGGTCACTATTGACCGTGAAGCCATTGTAGAATGGGGCCGTGCAGCAGATAGAGTTGATTTTATTGTGGATGATAACGTGGATATGGCCTTATTTTCAAATAATGCCTATGTCATGTTCACCTTTGAAATACGCGAGGGTAATTTTATTATTGTCAGTGCGATGACAATGCCTAAACCTGATGCGGTAATGAAAAATGCTGCTAACGACAAAGGAGCATAATAATGATTACTGCTATTATTCGCTGGTCTATTGGTAATCGATTTTTAGTCTTGCTAGCAACATTATTACTGGTGGCAGTTGGATTATATTCTGTCAGTAAAACCCCGATTGATGCACTGCCTGATCTATCTGATGTGCAAGTCATCATAAAAACAAGCTACCCTGGCCAAGCACCACAAGTGGTTGAAGATCAGGTTACCTACCCCATGACTACTGCCATGTTGTCAGTGCCGGGTGCGGTTACCGTGCGAGGTTACTCATTCTTTGGCGACTCATATGTTTACGTTATTTTCGATGAAGATACCGATCTTTATTGGGCACGTTCACGGGTACTTGAGTATTTAAGTCAAGTTGCTCCTGATCTACCTAGCGATGCACGGCCTCAATTGGGTCCGGATGCAACGGGTGTTGGTTGGGTTTATTTGTATGCACTTACCGATAAAACAGGCCAACATGATTTAAGTCAATTACGCAGTATACAAGATTGGTTTTTAAAGTTTGAATTACAAACCGTGCCTGGGGTATCAGAAGTTTCTGCGCTTGGCGGCATGGTTAAGCAATATCAAGTCCAGGTCAGTCCTGATAAATTACGCGCCTTTGGTATACCGCTGTCACTTATTCAAACCGCAATTAAACAAGGTAATCAGGAGATAGGTGCTTCAGTGGTAGAAATGGCTGAAGCCGAGTATATGGTCAGAACCACAGGCTATATAAAAAGTGTTGAAGATCTTGAAAATATCCCGCTAGGGGTCAACCAAAATGGTACGCCGTTACTGTTAAAAGATGTTGCAGATATTGGCACTGGCCCACAAATGCGCCGAGGTGTCGCTGAACTTAATGGTGAAGGTGAAGTGGTTGGCGGTATTGTCGTGATGCGCTTTGGTGAAAATGCTCAGCAAGTGATTAACCGTGTAAAAGCAAAGCTTGAACAGCTTAAAAAAGGTTTACCTGATGGCGTAGAAATAGTACCGGTTTATGACCGGTCTGCATTGATAGAACGAGCAGTCGATAATTTAGCCTCTAAGTTATTGGAAGAGTTTGGCATAGTTGCTTTAGTTTGCGTTATTTTCTTATTCCATGTGCGCTCTTCTTTAGTGGCGATTATTAGTTTACCTGTGGGCATTTTAACCGCCTTTATCATCATGCATTTGCAAGGACTTAACGCAAATATTATGTCATTAGGTGGTATTGCTATTGCCATTGGCGCCATGATTGATGGCGCTATCGTCATGATAGAAAACATGCATAAGCACATGGAAAAAACCCCACTAACGAAAGAAAACCGCTGGCAAATAGTGACTGAATCAGCCAGTGAAGTAGGCCCAGCATTATTCTTTAGTTTATTAATTATTACCGTGAGTTTTGTACCCGTGTTTACCCTAGAAGCACAAGAAGGGCGTATGTTTGCCCCGCTAGCATTTACCAAAACTTATGCCATGGCGGCATCTGCGGCCTTGGCGATAACATTAGTACCGGTATTAATGGGCTATTTTATTCGAGGTAAAGTACTACCTGAGCATAAAAATCCAGTGAATAAATTTCTGACCTTTATCTATATGCCGGCCTTGAAAACTGTTTTACGTTTTCCAAAAATGACCCTAGTGGCTGCATTAGCTGTGCTTGCGGTTGGCATCTATCCACTGGATAAAATCGGTAGTGAGTTTATACCACCGCTTGATGAAGGTGATTTGATGTACATGCCCACCACTTATCCAGGTATTTCGATAGGTCAGGCTCGACAACTTTTGCAACAGACCGACAAGCTAATTAAAACGGTACCCGAAGTAAAAACCGTATTCGGTAAAGTAGGTCGTGCTGAAACCGCAACCGATCCGGCGCCATTAACCATGATAGAGAGCTTTATTCAGTTTAAGCCGCATGATCAATGGCGTGAAGGGGTGACAACTGAAAGTTTGAAAAAAGAACTTGATGCGCTAATTCAACTACCAGGGGTAACTAATGCTTGGGTTATGCCGATTAAAACCCGCATTGATATGCTAGCAACAGGCATTAAGACCCCTGTTGGGATAAAAATAGCGGGACCTGATTTATTGACGATTCAGGATATTGGCAAACAATTAGAGCTGATATTAAAAGACGTACCTGGTACCACATCGGTTTATTCAGAACGTGTTGCGGGTGGTCGATATATAAAAGTTGATATTCAGCGCGCCAAAGCCGCACGATATGGTTTGAATATCGCTGAAATTCAACAAGTAGTAGCCACCGCTGTCGGTGGCATGAATGTTACTCACACCGTTGAGCGTTTGGAGCGTTATCCGGTCAATGTGCGTTACCCACAAGACTATCGTGATTCCCCTGAACAGTTATCATTGCTACCTATTGTTACGTCAAATGGTCAACATATAGCATTAGGCGATGTGGCTAATATTTATATCGAAGATGGCCCTCCGGGCATTAAGTCTGAAAATGCCCGCTTAAACGGTTGGGCTTTTGTTGATATTGAAGGCGTTGATGTCGGCACTTATGTTGAGGCGGCCAAGAAAGTCGTCACAGATAAGTTAGTACTGCCTGCCGGCTACTCGGTGACCTGGGCAGGGCAATACGAATATATGCAGCGAGCCAAGGCGAAATTGGCTTATGTGGTGCCATTAACCTTATTTATTATTGTTATTTTACTTTATCTTAACTTTCGTAACGTGATTGAGGTGGCGATGATCATGGGCACTTTACCCTTAGCTATGGTGGGCAGCATATGGTTGATGTATTTAGAAGGCTTTAATTTCTCAGTGGCGGTTGGCGTTGGTTTTATTGCACTGGCAGGTGTAGCGGTAGAAATTGGCGTTATTATGCTGGTGTATTTAAATCAAGCGTATCAAACCATGCTTGATGAACACCACTCAAAAGACATGGTGACGACAAAAGAAGATGTATTACAAGCCGTGCTGCACGGAGCCGGTATGCGTGTTCGCCCTGTGATGATGACAGCAGCAGCAATTATTGTCGGTTTATTACCGATTTTATATGGCACAGGTACAGGGTCTGAAGTAATGAGCCGCATCGCAGCTCCAATGGTTGGCGGCATGATGAGTGCCGTGTTATTAACTTTGCTAGTATTGCCGGCATTGTTTTATTTATGGCGCTCATCATCAATAAAGCTTACCGAGTCGAACGCCTAGAGATATCAATTGATAAAAATGCAGAGTCTTGATGGCAATCATACGGCACTGAATGAATTTATCTAGAAAACGTTAAATATTAAATCACTAACTCAGGAGTAAAATATGAAAAAAAGCTTAATTAAAACAATCAGTAAAATCGCTTTGGTATTAATACCCAGCATTTCTTTATCAATGACAGCTACAGCACATGATCCCAGTTTGCATGCAAAAAAGGCTGAAAAAGCTGATTGTAGCAAAATGGATCATAGCAAGATGGATATGAAGGATCCGGTCGCTATCGCCATGATGAACAAGTGCATGAAACAAGCTGAAAAATCAAATGACAAGATGGACCATAGTAAAATGAATATGAAAATGGACCATAGTCAAATGAATAGTAAAATGGACCACAGCAAAATGAAAACGATGGATGAAAAAAAGCAGAAAAAAGCTGACGACAATAATCACTAATTAAATTTTAAAAATCACTTAGCACAAAGACAGCTGCTAAGTGATTTTCATTGACGAAGGAAAGCTGATGAAAATGCTTAAATGGCTCTCGATTCTTATTGTGTTAGGCCTTGGAACGACGGCGACAATTATTTATTCAGGTAATATCGATGTAGCTGCCGACGAACCTCATAGTGATTTAGTCCACTGGCTTTTGGAAACAACGAGAGAAAACGCTATATCAAAAGCGGCTGAAAATATTAAAGTGCCAGATTTAACCGACCCTGAACTATTGTTATCTGGTGGCGTTGACTATGGCTTCATGTGCGCTAGTTGTCATTTAAAGCCCGGACAAGATGAAAGTGATATGAGCTTAGGCTTATATCCCGCACCCCCTAATTTAGCGGTGTCTGAATATAACGATGATAGTGAAGAATATGGTGATGACCCGCAAGCTGATCGTAATAATTTCTGGGTTATTAAGCACGGCATTAAAGCCTCAGGAATGCCAGCTTGGGGTAAAACTCATGATGATCAGCGCATCTGGGCTATGGTGGCTTTTATAAAACGCTTACCAAGCTTAACACCTGAACAATATCAAATACTTACAGCGATAGAATAAAAGATAGCCCTCATAATTATAAAGAGAAAAATATGAAAGTAATTCACAGTATATTAATGGTCACTTTACTCTTGTTCGCAACAGTGAGTTTTAACTTACTTGCACATAATAATGATAAAAATACAGCTAAAATTGTCGCCAAAAATTCAATAGTCGCCACTGAAGCGGGAAAAACTATTGCACAATTTCATCAAGCACTGAAATCAGGCGACAGAGTAACAGCTAGAGCCTTATTAGCGAATAAGGTGACGATTTTTGAAGGTGGCGGTGTAGAAAAATCAGCAGATGAATATGCGGAACATCATATGCTTGCGGATATGAAATATTTGGCAGAAATTAATACCGAAGTCTTAGATCATCAAATCAAAGTTATCGGTAATATTGCTTATTCTATGTCGAGAAGCAAATCAAGGGGTCAGTTTCAAGGGAAAGATATTAATAGCGAAGGTATGGAAACCATGGTGCTTTTAAAAGCAGCTGGAAAATGGAAAATCGTTCATATCCATTGGTCGCACTAACTGAACTAATTAAAAACAAGCAAATATATATTATTCGCGCTGTTAATACAGATAAGTGTTTATCAATCAACTAATTAAGGTGGTAAAAGTCATATTAATCAAACTATTACCTTACGTTAAAAGTAGCATAAAGGTTAAGATTTGCGCTTAATTAAGCGCTATTGTGGTTATCTAACTGACAAAAATATATTTTCATTTGACCTGTGTCTTAGACATAGGTGTAAAGTGAGTTTATGCTATTAAAAACATATTTTTTGCCTTATTTAAAAGAGGAGTCATGTCATGACAGTAACTGAATTAGCTAATGCGATAAACACAACACCCGATACGGTGCGTTATTACACCAAAATGGCGTTTATTACTGCCCGAAAAAACCCTAATAATGGCTATAAAATTTACGGTAAAGGTGCCTACAATAGACTTAAATTTATTTTAAGTGCTAGGCAATTAAATTTTTCAGTGGCCGAGATCAAAAGTATTTTAATTGAAGCTGATAAGGGACATAGCGCCTGTCCATTAGTGAGAGAAATAATTGAACATCATCTTACTGAAACTGAAAAGCAGTTTCAGGCGGCGTTGCTGTTACGTGAAAAACTAAGCAAGGCCATTAACGATTGGCAAGACAAAGCAGATAAAACACCCACTGGAGATATGATCTGTCACCTAATTGAAAGTGAAGATAACACAGACCAAGGAGGTAATAATGAGTAAATTAACCGGCAGTACGGGCAATCAAAATACCCAAGAGCTGATTATTGAAGGCGCAGGCTGTGCAAGCTGCGTGGGTAAAATTGAAACCGCGTTAAAAAATATTAATGGCGTAGACAGTGCAGAAATGAACTTTGCTTTGCGCACAGTCTCTATCGTTGGAAAAGTTGGCCCTAACGTGCTGATAAAAGCGATTGAAACCATAGGTTATAATGCGAAAAGTGCCAGTGATCGTAGTGATAATGACTTATTAGATGAAAAAGAGCTTGCCGATCAAAAATACTACACCGGCTTAATAAGGCAGGTTTGGATTGCTTTGGGCCTAGGTGTACCTTTGATGATTTACAGTATTTTTGGTGGTCCTATGACCGTTGAAACATCGCTAGAGCGCGGTGTTTGGTTATTTATTGGTGTTTTATGCGCTGGCATTATGTACTTTGCAGGTAAACATTTTTATATAGGCGCGTGGAAATCATTGGTAAATCACAACGCCAATATGGATACCTTAATTGCGCTAGGAACCGGCACCGCCTGGATCTATTCCATGGTCGTTGTTTTCTTTCCTATGGCATTACCAGAAATGGCACGACATGTTTATTTTGAAGCGACAGCCATGATTATCGGCTTAATTAACCTAGGTTTAGCGCTTGAAGTCAAAGCAAGAGGCAGAACGAGTGAAGCGATAAAGCGCTTAATTGGTTTACAAGCTAAAACCGCGCGTGTTGTCCGTGACGAGAAAGAAATAGATATCGCTATCGAGCTAGTTTTGCTCAATGACATTGTACGAGTAAGGCCAGGAGAAAAAATTCCAGTCGATGGTATTGTAACGCAAGGACACAGCTCAATCGATGAGTCGATGTTAACGGGTGAGCCCATGCCGGTTAAAAAAGTTGCAGGCGATACCATCGTTGCCGGTACTTTAAATAAAACCGGTTCAATTTTATTTAAAGCAACGCGAGTGGGTAAAGACACGGCATTAGCACAAATTATTAATATGGTTAAAAGAGCACAAAACTCTAAACCGCCCATTGGCCGTTTAGCTGACGTTATTTCGGCTTACTTTGTGCCGGTAGTGATGATTATTGCCATCTTCAGCGCGTTAGTCTGGCTTAATTTTGGTCCTGAGCCGACATTAGCCTTTGCCGTAGTTTCAGCAACAACGGTTTTGATCATTGCTTGCCCTTGTGCTCTTGGCTTAGCCACACCGATGTCGGTAATGGTTGGCGTAGGTAAAGCCGCTGAGGCAGGGGTGTTGATACGTAATGGTGAAGCTTTGCAAGCCGCTTCAAAAATTACCACCATGATTTTCGATAAGACCGGTACAATCACCGAGGGTGCGCCAAAAGTCACTGATATTATTGTTGCTGATGAAAGCTACACAGAACAATATATTTTAACCGTAGCCGCGAGTATAGAGCGTGGCTCTGAACATCCACTGGCACAAGCCATTGTTGACTCAGCCATTGCACAAGATATTGAACTTGAAAGTACTACTGATTTTCAAGCCATTGCAGGTCATGGTGTAACAGCAATATACCATGGTCAGCAATTACTTTTCGGCAATCAGAAGTTGATGTTGAAAAATAATGTCGTGCTAAATGAGGTTGTTGATAAAGCGCAAAAGCTTGCCGATGAAGCTAAAACACCAATGTATTTAGCGATTGATAACAAACTCGCCGCCATTATCGCGGTATCTGATCCCATTAAGAAAGACTCTGTTGAAGCGATAAAGAGGCTTCAGGCTAACGGTATCCGTGTCGTTATGCTAACGGGTGACAACAAAGCGACAGCTAATGCAGTGGCGAAAAAAGTGGGTATTACCGAAGTATTCGCTGAAGTATTACCAGAAGAAAAATCAAATAAAGTTGCAGAGCTTCAAGCTCAAGGTGAAATTGTTGGCATGACAGGGGACGGTATTAATGACGCCCCCGCATTGGCATTGGCCAATGTTGGATTTGCTATCGGTACCGGAACTGATGTGGCGATTGAAAGTGCAGATATCACTTTGATGAGAGGTTCATTACATGGTCTTGCGGATGCGATAGCCGTGAGTAAAGCGACACTGCGCAATATCAAACAAAACCTTTTAGGTGCCTTTATCTACAACGCGGCGGGTATACCTTTTGCCGCAGGCATTTTATACCCATTTTTTGGCTTGTTACTGAGTCCAGTTATTGCCGGCGCTGCCATGGCATTTTCATCATTAACTGTGGTCAGCAATGCCAACCGTTTACGCTTTTTTAAACCACAAGATCATTAAGTTAAGGAGAGCAATATGTTAATAATCAATTTAGTGGGTTTAGGGTTAATTGTGTTAATTATTTGGTGGTTTTGGTTATACAAAGCGCCATCAACTCAAGTGAGTGATGAACAATATAAAAGTGAAATAACGGTAGTGGTTGAAGACGGAATTTATCAACCGGCACATATTTCATTGTTTGAAGGCAAACCACTGGTCATTACATTTTTTCGCAAAGATGAGAGTCCTTGTGCGGCAACTGTGCTATTTCCTGATTTAGAAATTAGTGCAGATTTACCGTTAAATAAAGCGTTTTCAGTGCAATTACCAGCGATGAAAAAAGGTGAATATGCCTTTCATTGTCAGATGAAAATGTATAACGGTACTATTGTTGTTAAGTAAATATACCCCCATGGAGTGGGGGTATTATGATCAATTTAGATGAGAGAGTTGGTGTTAGAGAAAATAACTGGGTAGTTAGGTATATTAGTTTTTCAATACTTGGCTTAGATAAGGCTTTGTTTAACGAAAAGGAGCCAAACTTTTATTTAGCTTATGATTTAATCAATTTTAATTTTGATATCTTGAGGATGTTCACCAATTATAGCGAATATCTATTCAATAAAACTATGAAAAATATTGTACTCAAAAGGTTAACCAAGACATGAAGATATTTATATCGAAATAATCGGTAATAGTGAAATATTAAAAATAAAAAACCAAACTAGGAAATAAATAACAAAGTGTTGACTATAATATAAACGAATGTCGAGTTTTATTTCCCTTCTATCTAAGGAAGAATAAATTCAAATGGAAAATAAACATAAAAGGACTTAATTATGAAAAATAAATTCAAAGATTAAGCTTTACATTTTTTATAACAGTTGCTACACAACAGAGCTGAGTATCAACTCAAGTCAAGAGAGAAAATTTGAATATTTTTATTATTAGCTTACTCGTATTTTTTTGCCTTTTGCTCTCAAATTATATTTATAAAAGAAAAATAAATGAATTATTTGGTGCTCTTTATTTTATTCTTTGTTATTACCTTTCTATAGTGACCTCTACTGCGGAATCTCCTTTTATTGAGTTTGAAGGTATACTCGCTGCGATTATGTTTTGTATATTAAGCTTGTTTAAAGAATTATTTGTAAGACACAAACAAAGCAAAAAGGAAACGTATATTAAAATTGAAATAGAGTTGAAATATTTTCTATTTATTTCATCTGTAACCTTTTCCTTGGCATTTGTTTTGTTTGGAATTAATTTAGGAAGGATAGCGGTATTACTGTTGTTTTTGTCAATTGCCTCATTTGGATCTTATGTTTTATCTATTGCGATAAATCGGAGCTATAATTATTTTTTTCTAAATAATAAAAGTTAATCAGAATCAATGTATAGCTATTCTCCCTAAAGATGCAGAAACGAGTGTTTGACAATTATCATTGACCCTGCTTTGAAGAGAAGCTCCTATTTCGGGTGACAAACGCCGTTATTGAGCAAGTCGTTTAAGGGATTTTTGGCTGAAAATTTATCTACTTGACGATTAAATAAGCATCGAAAAAATGGATAATGTCGATGATAAATTATAAACGACCTTGAATCGATTTATGATTGACTTCAAAGACTGTTTGAAGATGTTATTTAAACCTGACAGTTATACAAAATACGTTAGAAGGTCTGTTCTATGTTATCCATACAAATTTAGTTCAATATTCCTTAAAAGCTGAGAGCAGCATATTAAAATTTATCCATCACTTATAAGGGCAAGTGTTTCTAATGCATATTACATTTTACCCTTGAGAAGCTTGCATCGACAAGTTCCTCAGTAGCTATCTCTAAAGTGAAAATGGCTTTCAATATATTATCTTTCTAATGTATTAAGGATATTCACCAATTATAGCGAATATCTACTCAATAAAACCATAAAAAATATTGTACTCGAAAGGTTAACTATAATGTTCAACATCAAGCTTGGCGTTGTTATACCACAACGCCAAGTTCGACTATCATAAAACCTTAATCTTGCAGCGGCGAAACTTAGCCGTGTATATCTATCTCTATATCGCTGGTAGGCGTTGAACAGCAAGTGAGGATTTCATTGTCACCGATAAAAGCCAAAGGGAATTGAGCGTACTCAACCGTGCCTTTTTTTAACAAACAACGACAAGTACCGCAAAATCCATCCCGGCAATGAAATTGTGCATCAATATTTTTTCTTTCTAACGCATTGAGAATATTTTTGTCTTCATCGAGGAACATTATCTTCCGTCCCTCGACGGTAATATTAAAAGCCATCAATACTATAAATTATAAATCGAAGTCGTCAAAATCATCACTTGATACTGATGAGTCAACTTGTCCAACTAAGTAGCTAGAAATTTCAGTTTCTTGTGGCGCTACTTGTACATTGTCACTCACTAAATAGGAATTCATCCAAGGTAATGGGTTACTTTTTATATCAAATGGTGCATCAAAGCCAATGGCAGTTAAACGTTGATTACTAATATATTCAATGTATTGCTTTAATATAGCAGCGTTAAGTCCAATCATTGAGCCATCTTTAAATAGATAATCAGCCCATTCTTTTTCTTGCTCTACTACATCCATAAAAATCTCTTTACCTTCTTCACGCAAGGCTTTAGATATTTCTTGCATTTCAGGGTCGTCTCGACCTGACATCCAGTTATTAAGAATATGTTGTGTACCGGTTAAATGCAGTGCTTCGTCGCGGGCAATGAGTTTAATGATTTTTGCATTACCTTCAAGTAACTCACGTTCTGCAAAGGCGAAAGAACAAGCAAAACTAATATAAAAACGAATAGCTTCTAAGGCATTTACCGAACAAATGGCTAAAAATAGTCGCTCTTTTAATTTACGTTCGCTAACCTCGATAGTTTTACCTTCAACCTGATAACTACCTGGGCCTTGCGACTGTAATAATTGTGTGGTGATAATAACCGAGTCAAAATACTTTGCGATGCTGGTAGCACGCTTCAAAATTGACGGATTCACCATGATGTCGTCAAACACTTCACTAGGGTCAGTAAATAAATTACGTAAAATATGGGTGTATGAGCGAGAATGAATAGTTTCACTAAAAGCCCAAGTTTCAATCCATGTTTCGACTTCAGGCAATGAAACTAGTGGCAATAATATCGTGTTAACTGAACGTGCCGTTATTGAATCGAGTAGCGTTTGATATTTTAAATTAGATATAAAAATATGTTTTTCAGAGTCAGTTAGACTCTGCCAATCAGCACGGTCTTTTGATACGTCAATTTCTTCTGGACGCCAAAAAAATGATAATTGTTTTTCGATCAGTTTTTCAAACGCCATAAAACGTTGTTGATCGTATCGTGCAATATTAACACTGTTTCCCAAAAACATTGGCTCTAACAAGGCATTGTTAGCTGTTTGGTTAAACGTAGTGTACGACATTTATATCTCCTAGAAATAGCGCCATTTGAGGCGCGATATTTCATTTTTTAATAGTAATTAAGCTAATTTTTATTAGTTTTTATGCCAGATATATAAATTGGCAAAAAAAGAGGAAAACCAGGTGTTTTCCTCTGGTGGTGTTTTATATTTTACATGCGCCGCCGGCACAATCGTCTTCAGCTTCTATTAGGTTGTCGTCAGCACCATCACGTGTGTTGTGATAATACATCGTCTTAACACCAAGCTTATAAGCGGTTAAAATATCTTTTAATACTTGTTTAATTGGCACTTTGCCACCTTCAAAACGAGAAGGGTCGTAGTTGGTATTGGCTGAAATAGTTTGATCGATAAACTTTTGCATAATGCCAACTAATTGTAGATACCCTTCATTACTTGGAATGTTCCAAAGAAGTTCATAATTATCTTTTAATTTTTCATATTCAGGTACAACTTGCTTTAAAACACCATCTTTACTGGCCTTAATACTGATTAAACCACGAGGCGGTTCAATACCATTAGTTGCATTAGAGATTTGTGATGAGGTTTCTGACGGCATTAATGCTGATACGGTTGAGTTTCTAACGCCATGTTTTTTAATACTAGCGCGCAACGACTCCCAGTCTAAATGTAAGGGTTCAGCGGTAACATTATCGATTTCTTTTTTGTAAGTATCGATAGGTAATATACCTTGAGATAAACGCGTTTCATTAAACTTAGGACAAGCACCTTGTTCAATCGCCAATTGATTTGACGCTTTTAGCAAGTAGTATTGGATGGCTTCAAAAGTACGATGAGTTAGGTTATTAGCACTACCATTTGAGTAGTAAACCCCATTTTTTGCTAAGTAATAAGCGTAGTTAATCACACCTATACCTAATGTACGACGCCCCATAGTGGCGGTATGTGCTGCCGGTACTGGGTAATCTTGATAATCTAATAAGCTATCTAAAGCACGTACGGCTAAGTCAGCTAAACCATCAAATTCGTCAAGGCTTTTAATAGCACCTAAGTTAAACGCTGATAATGTACATAGGGCAATTTCACCATTGGGATCATTAACATCTTCCATTGGCTTGGTAGGTAAGGCAATTTCTAGACATAAATTACTTTGACGAATCGGTGCCACAGTGGGGTCAAATGGAGAATGTGTATTACAGTGATCAACGTTTTGTAAATAAATACGACCTGTACTGGCACGTTCTTGAGCAAATAAAGTGAACAGTTCTATCGCTTTAATACACTTTTTACGAATTGAATCATCAGCTTCATATTGAACATAAAGCGCTTCAAATTTTTCTTGATCTTCAAAGAATGCATCGTATAAACCAGGTACATCACTTGGGCTAAACAAAGTAATAGATTGACCTTTGATTAAGCGTTGGTACATTAATTTATTAAATTGTACGCCGTAATCTAGATGACGAACGCGGTTTTCTTCAACACCACGGTTATTTTTAAGTACGAGTAAGCTTTCAACTTCTAAATGCCAAAGTGGATAGAACAGGGTCGCTGCACCACCACGAACACCACCTTGTGAACAGCTTTTTACCGCGGTTTGAAAGTGCTTATAAAATGGAATACAACCGGTATGAAATGCTTCGCCATTGCGAATAGTGCTGCCTAATGCACGAATACGCCCGGCATTGATACCAATACCAGCACGTTGAGAAACATACTTAACAATGGAACTTGAGGTAGCATTGATTGAATCTAAACTATCGCCGCACTCAATCAATACACATGATGAAAATTGACGAGTGGGGGTACGTACACCGGCCATAATAGGTGTTGGCAACGAAATTTTAAAGGTAGAGATAGCATCATAAAAACCTTTAACATAATCTAAGCGCGTTTCTTTCGGGTATTTAGCGAATAAACAAGCCGCGACTAAAATATAAAGAAATTGTGCACTTTCATAAATTTCACCGGTGACACGGTTTTGTACTAGGTATTTACCTTCTAACTGTTTTACTGCTGCGTAACTGAAATTTAAATCACGGCCGTGGTCCATAAAGCTTTCTAATTGTTCAAATTCGTCAGCAGTGTAATCAATTAATAAATGCTGATCGTATTTACCCGCCTCTACTAATCTTACAACATGTGGGTAAAGCTTAGGTGGCTCAAACTGGCCGTAGGCTTTTTTGCGCAAATGGAATATAGCTAAGCGCGCAGATAAATATTGATAATCAGGTGTTTCTTCTGAGATCAAATCAGCCGCTGCTTTAATAATAGTTTCATGAATGTCAGACGTTTTAATACCATCATAGAACTGAATATGAGACTTCAGTTCAACTTGAGAGACGGAGACATTGTCTAGGTCTTCAGCAGCCCAAGCAATTACTTTATGGATTTTTTCTAAGTCGATGAGTTCTTTTGAACCATTGCGTTTTGTGACAAAAAGTTTGTTAGTCATGCAGTACCTGTAAATCTGTTTGTTGTTATAAATACCCAAAATAGATGGATATAATGTTCATTGCCTCAAGATGATATTTACACAAGGTAAATTGTATTTCATTCAAAATGCCTTTGAATGAAAAATGCACTATATCTTGGGGTTTTTAAGAAACTAATCACAAGATAGTGCGGTTTTCGTGATATTGCAAGAATAAAAGTTGTCTAATATTGGTTGCTTTTTTTACAGTGAAAGTTCTGTTAGTAACAACTAACTTAGTAGCTCTTTTCAATTTTGATTTTTCTAAAACGCAACGGTTATTTTAATTTTTTTTTAGCCCTAAATTATTTTAAGTTATTTTTTAAAGTTTATATGACTAAAGGTAATATGAAAATAATAACTCTTATTATTCAATGGCTTATGTTTTTGGTTGATTCTTGGGCGCATTAATTGACGAATGATTATTTTATCAACGCTAATAGATGATATTTTGATGCTATTATTTAGAACGCTAGTGAATAAGAAGGTGTGATTAGCCACGAAAGTGTACTGATTTTAATATTTATACTCATTTGGCATTGGGCTAGATTTAGTGTTGATAAAACGGGTTAATCGCTTAATGTAATAAGCAAAGTAAAGCTGTTCTAAAAATAACAGAGTAGTGCAGCTTATTATTCAGTGTCGGTTAATAACTCAGTATCAGTTAATAAAGCTGAGTAGGTCTAATGGTGTAGCGACGATATGATCTGCTTGCCAAGTTTGACAATTTTCGTTGTGAAGAATATATCCCCATTTAGCCACGAACGTAGTCATCTTGGCGCTATTACCGGCTTGGATATCACGCAGAGCATCGCCAACATAAAAACACTGTTTATTATCAACATTAATTTGCTGACAAGCGTGTAATATTGGCTCAGGATCAGGCTTTCGTTTAGTTAAGGTGTCACCACCGACCATAACAGCACAGTTTGCAAATTCAGGGTAATAAGGTAAAAGCAGTTTTGTTAAGCCCTCAGGCTTGTTGGTGATAATACCCCAAGGTATATTGTCGGTTTCTAATTTTTTCAGTAATTGAGCAACGCCTGGATAAAGGCAGGTATGCACAGCGATATTTTCTTGATAGTAATTGAGAAATTGTTGACGCAAAACTTCATAGTCATATTGTTTAATAGCTGAGCCAAAACCTAGGTTTAGCAAGCCTAAAGCACCGTCTGAAGCAATAGGGCGATAATCTTTTGCGGCGACAGTGGGCTTATTGTAATGGCTTAAGACATGGTTTAATGCCGCGCCTAAATCATCAGCGGTATCTAACAGTGTGCCGTCTAAATCAAAAAGTACACTGGCAAGTTGCACAGTGGAATGATGGGGAGTTGTCATAATATCGCTCTATTTCGTTATAATTATTTTTATCGGCGGGGTAGCGGCGAAAATAAAATTTTATTAACACGTTAATTTGCACCCATGCTATTTTAAGCGGCAGTTTCAGCGTTAAGTTAGCACAGCTAAACGCGTTGACAGCAAAGAATATAGTTGACATCAAGTGATGAGTTTAACTTATGATTTTCAGTCAACGGATTATAGTGAATACCGGCGGCATCGATGCATTTCAGCTCATACGACTCAGCCCATGCTATTAATGTTGATGGGCGAATAAAACTCTTGTGGTCATGAGTGCCATTAGGCACAAGCTTCAAAATCTTCTCTGCGGCGACTATCGCCAATAAATAGGCTTTTAATGACTTATTCAGGGTAGAGAAAAAAACAAAGCCACCGGGTTTAACCATTTGTGCACAGGCCTTTATAATAGATTCGGGATCAGGCACATGTTCGAGCATTTCCATACAAGTAACGACATCGTAGTGTTGTGGCTGTTTTTGGGCTTTTTCTTCGGCGGTTATTTTTTGATAGTCAACACTAACACCGGCTTCTAAAGCATGCAGCTTGGCAACATTTAAGGGCGCTTGTCCCATATCAATGCCAGTAACATCTGCACCAAGTTGCGCAAGGCTTTCTGCTAAAATACCACCACCACAACCGACATCAATTATTTTTTTTTCAGAAATATCGCCGACATGCTGGCAAATAAACTGTCGGCGTAAAGGATTAATTTGGTGTAGAGGCTTAAAATCACCATCAAGTTCCCACCATTGGCTAGCAACTTGTTCAAATTTAGCGATTTCGTCTGGATTAACGTTTAAAGGATTAGACATAACTACCATCGTTGTTGGTCTTTTAATATCGTCAATTCTAAAGCAATAATTACTGCAAGCCTAGTGTGAAAGTTGATTGACCTTAAATCGACAGCAAAAATGGTGATGTTTTTTATTTGCAATCTAATTGCTAGTAGCACATTGCTTTGTTTTTTCTCAATCAGGTCGTAGGTATATCGATGACAATGATGGTAAAATAAGTGCTTGAATATGAGATATGTTTAACACCCTAATAAGCGCTAATATTTTTAGGCATAGGCGCTTGAATTTAGCTGATAAATACCTCTAAAATCAAATCCATATTATTGTTGTGGTTAATATCTAGCATTTACTTGAAACTTTACCTTTTTAACGGCAAGATTAAGCCATACAAAGCGGTAGGGCATGACAAATATTTATGCTAGTATGCTGTGTTAATTATAAATATAATAATTTCGAAATTTTCTGAATTAGATTTACGTTAAGGGATACCATCAATTTATGACCGATTTGGCGAATAATATTGCTCCTGTCAATATTGAGGACGAGCTAAAAAGCTCCTATTTAGATTACGCGATGAGTGTAATCGTAGGTCGTGCATTACCAGATGTACGTGATGGCTTAAAGCCAGTGCATCGTCGCGTACTTTTTGCGATGAATGTGTTGGGTAACGACTTTAACAAGCCGTATAAAAAATCAGCACGTGTTGTTGGTGATGTTATAGGTAAGTATCATCCACATGGTGATACTGCTGTTTATGACACTATTGTTCGAATGGCGCAGTCATTTTCATTACGCTACATGCTTGTTGATGGCCAAGGTAACTTTGGTTCTGTTGATGGTGATTCAGCGGCGGCTATGCGTTATACCGAAATTAGAATGTCGAAAATCGCCCATTCTATTTTGGCTGATTTAGACAAGGAAACTGTTGATTACGTTGCCAACTACGACGGCACAGAAATGATACCAGCGGTAATGCCAACGCGCATTCCTAACCTACTTGTCAATGGTACCTCAGGTATCGCAGTAGGTATGGCAACTAATATTCCTCCTCATAACTTAACTGAAGTTATTAATGGTTGTTTAGCGGTTATAGAAAATGACGATATTAGTTTTGAAGAGTTATTAGAATATATCCCCGGTCCAGACTTTCCAACAGCGGGTATTATCAGCGGTCGCGCGGGTATTCAAGAAGCTTACCTTACTGGCCGTGGTAAAATTAAAATTCGTGCTCGAGCTAGAATCGAAGTTGATGAGAAGTCGGGTAAAGAAACCATTGTTGTCTACGAATTACCTTACCAAGTTAACAAGGCCCGTTTGATTGAAAAAATGGCCGACTTGGTGAAAGAAAAACGTTTAGAAGGTATTTCTGCTTTACGTGATGAGTCTGATAAAGACGGCATGCGTATGGTGATAGAAGTGAAACGTGGTGAAGTGGGCGAAGTTATCTTAAATAACTTATATAAGCTTACTCAAATGCAAGTTTCATTTGGTTTAAATATGGTGGCTTTGACCAACGGTCAACCTAAACTATTTAACCTGCGTGAAATGATTGATGCCTTTGTTTTACACCGTCGTGAAGTGGTCACACGCAGAACTATCTTTGAGTTGCGCAAAGCACGAGAACGCGCACATTTATTGGAAGGTTTGTCGATTGCACTTTCTAACATCGACCCAATTATCGCATTAATTAAAAAATCACCAACACCAGGCGAAGCAAAAGAGCAATTATTAGCTTGTGGCTGGGACTTAGGTCTTGTGGCTGACATGTTAGCTGCTGCCGGTGATGACGCTGCACGTCCTGAGTGGGTTGAAGAAGAGTTTGGTATTCGTGATGGACAATATTTTTTAACGCCACCACAAGCACAGGCGATTCTTGATTTACGTTTACATAAGTTAACGGGCTTAGAACACGAGAAAATTTTAAGTGAATATAAGGTATTATTAGATGTAATTGCTGAATTACTTTATATATTGGCAACACCTTCTCGCTTAATGGAAGTTATTCGTGAAGAGCTTGAAGCGATTCGTGATGAATTTGGTGATGAACGTCGCACTGAAATTACGAATGCTTCACATGACTTATCTATGGAAGATTTGATCACCGAAGAAGATGTGGTGGTAACGCTTTCTCATGAAGGCTATGTTAAGTATCAAATATTAAGTGATTATCAAGCGCAACGTCGCGGCGGTAAAGGTAAAGCAGCGACGAAAATGAAAGAAGAAGACTTCATTGAACGCTTACTGATAGCCAACACACATGACACAATTTTATGTTTCTCTGACCGCGGTAAACTCTATTGGTTAAAAGTATACGAGTTGCCATTAGCAAGTCGTACCGCTCGTGGTCGTCCAATCGTTAATATTTTACCGCTTGATAAAGGTGAACGTATTACGGCTATTTTACCCGTACGCGAATACGAAGAAGATAAATACATTATTATGGCAACCGCGTCAGGTACGGTGAAGAAAACCGCTTTGACCGCTTATAAAAATCAACGTGCTAATGGTATTATTGCGCTGAATTTACGTGATGATGATACCCTCATTGGTGTTGCTATTACTGACGGAGCTAACGACATTATGTTGTTCTCTGACGCTGGTAAAGTGGTGCGTTTTAATGAAAAAAGACGTGACAGTGAAACAGGCGAAATAAAAATTGATCCTGAAACAGGTCTAGAGCAATGGGCATTAAAACCTATTGGTCGTACAGGTACTGGTGTTCGTGGTATCAAGTTAGAGGGTGATCAAAAAGTCGTTTCTTTAATTGTACCTACCAATGATGGTCCAATCATGACCATTACTGAAAATGGCTACGGTAAGCGTACGGCATTAGATGAGTATCCTGCGAAGAGTCGTGCAACTAAAGGTGTTGTTTCAATTAAAGTCAGCGAACGCAACGGCCCTGTTGTTGGCGCGGTGCAAGTTGAAGAACAAGACGAAATCATGCTGATCACAGATAATGGTACCCTAGTGCGTACTCGTGTTAGTGAAGTTAGTGTGATTGGTCGTAATACTCAAGGTGTTCGTATTATACGTACCATGGAAGGTGAACATGTTGTTGCCTTACAACGTATCGATGAAATAGCAGAAGTTGAAGTATTTGAAGAAAACGAGGATGGCGAGCTAGTGCCAATTCAAGTCATAGAGGGTGAGCAAGTAAACGCGCCTGAAACTGAAACTGATATTGATATAGAGAGCGAAAGTGAAGGCGATGAGCCAACACTCAATAATGACGATACGCCAGAGTAACTGTCGTTAATTTATAAAAAGGCGGTTATAACCGCCTTTTTTTATGCGTAAAATTTAGCCATTTAATTAGCTTGATAATGGTTATATCAAATTCTATTTTTGAATTGATGCTGGGTACCAAACAGGTATGCTAGTAGCGGTTAAATTTCATGTGAATTTTTACAGTGGTTATCATACCAATTTGATTAATGAAGTGAGCTATCTTTTCATTTTCATCATTAAAAATGAAAAGATAATTAATTAAGTAAAATACCAATGCCATTAAGTTATTATCCACTTGTGCTCGTTAAAATAGCCCAAAGCTGTGTTGTTCATATAAAGGTGAGTACTTAGCTTTAGTTTGAAACAATAAACCTGTGTCTTGATTTGTTTTTCCTGCGCACAACAAGATCAAAAATTTAATGGAACTGGTATAATACCGTGAGATAATAGAATAACTTGCTATTGATGATCTAATGTCAGGCCAATTATAATTTAATAAGTTTAATAAATAAGGGTGTAGTGTTAAATGTCTAGTGTTTACAATTTTTGCGCAGGTCCTGCGATGTTACCTGTCGATGTAATGAACAAAGCGCAGAGTGAATTTTTAAATTTTGCCGATACCGGTAGCTCTGTGATGGAACTGAGCCATAGAAGTAAAGAGTTTCTTGTTGTTGCAGAACAAGCTGAAGCAAATTTACGTAAGCTGATGGTTATTCCTGAAAATTATAAAGTGCTTTTTTGTCACGGTGGAGGTCGCGGTCAGTTTTCTGCTGTTGCTTTAAACTTGTTGGGCGAGACTAAAAAAGCAGATTATATCGTCAGTGGCTCTTGGTCTAAATTAGCGGCAGAAGAAGCCAGTCATTACGGCAATATTAATGTGTTCAATGCAATAGATAATACTGATGGCGTTCAGCGTATTAAACCCAGTAGCGAATGGCCCATTAGCCCAGATGCAGCCTATGTACATTATTGCCCCAATGAAACAGTAGACGGCATCGAAATTTTCGAAGTGCCAAATACCGGTAATATTCCCTTGGTTGCTGATATGTCGTCAACTATTTTGTCACGTGAATTTGACGTGAGCAAATTTGGCTTGATTTACGCCGGCGCGCAAAAAAATATTGGCCCGTCGGGTTTAACTTTAGTTATCGTACGTGAAGATTTATTGGGTAAGGCGCATTTAGATACTCCATCAATTTTGAACTATGAGATACAGGCTAAAAATGGCTCAATGTATAACACACCACCGACTTATGCTTGGTACTTAGCGGGTCTTGTTTTTGACTGGTTATTAGCTAAAGGTGGTGTTAGTGCCATGGCTGAAATTAATCAGCATAAAGCGCAGTTACTTTATCAATATATTGATCAAAGTACTTTTTACAAAAACTCAATAGTGCCAGAAAATAGAAGTTTGATGAATATACCTTTTTGGTTAACGGATGACAGCTTATCTGCTGAATTTGTAAAACAATCTGAAGCTCAGGGCTTAACTGCTCTGAAAGGCCACCGCATGGTTGGTGGAATGCGAGCGAGTATATATAACGCTATGCCAATAGAAGGCGTGCAAGCATTGATTAATTTTATGGACAGCTTTGCTCAACAGCATTAAGTGTCAACATGCAATAATATAATGAATATAGCAGCCTAGTGAAGCAATGGCCTAGGTTAAGCGAGAAGTTTCCGTAAAGGAAAGATTTAACTGGAATCATAATGTCAAACCTAGAAATTAAAAAAAATAGTACCTTAACAATAACGGCTAAACCTAGCCATAAAGTCAGCGGAGATATTTTAGTGCCGGGTGATAAGTCCTGTTCTCATCGCTCTATAATGTTTGGCGCGCTTGCTGACGGTACCACGCATATTAGTGGTTTTTTACCTGGTCAAGATTGCTTGGCAACGATGAATACATTTAAAGCTATGGGCATTGAAATTGAAGGCCCAGATAGCGAACACAATGTTACCGTACAGGGTAAAGGTTTACATGGTTTAAGCAAACCAGATGGATTATTAGATATTGGTAATTCAGGCACATCAATTAGACTACTTTCAGGTATTTTAGCAGGCCAACGCTTTGAAACTCGTATGGCTGGCGATAATTCTTTAAACAAACGTCCAATGGGGCGAGTGATCACACCATTACAACTTATGGGTGCTAATATTACCGCCGCTAGTGACGGTACGCCGCCAGTTGTGTGTAGTGGTTTAGCCGCAGATGAAAAACTAAATGCGATTGATTATTTATTACCCATGGCTAGTGCACAAGTAAAATCTTGTGTGTTATTGGCTGGTATGTACGCAGATGGCACAACATCAGTGACTGAGCCTGGCATTACGCGCGATCATACAGAACGCATGTTAACGGCATTTGGTTATCCAGTTAAGTCTATAGAAACTGAACAAGGTAAGAAAATATCCATTGAAGGTGGTCACAAGTTAACGGCCTGTGATATTCAAGTGCCAGGCGACATATCTTCCGCTACTTTCTTTATGGTAGCAGGCTTAATTGCCAAAGAAGGACAAATAACTATTCGCAATGTTGGGATGAATCCAACACGCATAGGTGCCATTAATATTTTACAGCAAATGAATGGCAAAATACTTGTTACAAATGAACGGCTAGCCGGAGGTGAACCTGTTGCCGATCTTGTGGTATCATCTTCGCCGCTTAAAGGTATCGATATTGATGAGCGTGATGTTCCACTTGCTATAGATGAATTTCCAGCAATATTTATTGCTGCGGCATGTGCAACGGGTATTACACGATTAAGAGGTGCTGAAGAATTACGTGTTAAAGAAAGTGATCGTATTCAAGCAATGGCAGATGGCTTAGTTGAGCTAGGTATTGATTGTACCGTTTACCCTGATGGTATCGATATTACTGGTGGCCAGCTAACTTCAGGTACGATTGAAAGCCATGACGATCATCGTATCGCTATGTCATTTGCTATTAGCTCTCTAAGAGCTACAGGTGAAATAACAATTTTAGAGTGTGACAATGTGGCGACCTCGTTTCCAAATTTTGTTGCATTAGCAAACCAAGTAGGATTGACGTTAATCCCAAGTAACTAACACCTTATTGTGTTAGAAAAAAGTCAGCTAGGAAGAATTGAATGAACCAACAAATCCCTGTAATTACAATTGATGGACCAAGTGGTGCGGGTAAAGGTACCGTTGCGCGTATTGTCGCTGAGCAATTAGGTTGGCACTTATTAGATAGTGGCGCCATTTATCGTGTATTAGCCGTAGCGGCTCAGCACCATAATATTAGCGTAGAAGACGAGCAGTCTTTATTACCTGTAGCAGCGAATCTTGATGTACAGTTTCAAACCTGTAATGAAGGTGAAGGTAAAGTCATTTTGGAAGGCGAAGATGTATCCAACGCTATTCGTACGGAAGAAATAGGCGCTTTAGCATCGAAAGTTGCTGCGTTTCCTCGCGTACGTGAAGCTTTACTGCGACGCCAGCGTGCTTTTAAAGTTGGACCTGGTTTAGTTGCTGATGGGCGTGACATGGGCACTGTAGTGTTTGTTGATGCACCAGTTAAAGTTTTTTTGACTGCCAGCGCTGAAGAAAGGGCGCAAAGAAGATTTAATCAGTTGAAAGAAAAGGGCTTTGATGTTAAAATAATGCGCCTTTTGGATGACATACGTCTGAGAGACGAGCGAGATCAAAACCGCAAGGTGGCGCCGCTTGTTGCTGCAGAAGGTGCGTTAATTATTGATTCTACTGAACTTTCTATTGAAGAAGTGGTTAGTAAAATCCTCTCATTTAGCAATGAAAGATTAATGCAAACTGAACATTAACCTATCGCCTACTGTAAGGATGCACTGGGCAACTATTTAATTACCCCATGAAACAATGACGTTGACTGGATTAATAACTGAGTTTATATACAAGTTATGACTGAAAATTTTGCACAACTATTTGAAGAAAGCTTAAAAACGATCGAAACACGTCCTGGTTCTATTATCAAAGGGACTGTAGTCGCCATCACAAAAGACAACGTTTTAGTTGACGCTGGCTTAAAATCTGAATCTGTTATTTCAATCGACCAATTCAAAAGCCTTACAGGCGAAGTAGAAGTATCTGTTGGTGATGAAGTCGATGTATCGCTTAAAGCTACAGATGATGGTTTCGGTGAGACTATTCTTTCTCGTGATGACGCTAAACGTCATGAAGCATGGCAAGTGCTTGAAAAAGCATATGAAGAAAAAGAAACTATTATCGGTGTTATCAACGGTAAAGTTAAAGGTGGTTTCACAGTTGAAGTTAGCAATATCCGTGCTTTCTTACCTGGTTCACTAGTAGACGTACGTCCTATTCGTGACACTACTCATCTTGAAGGTAAAGATTTAGAATTTAAAGTTATTAAGCTTGATCAAAAGCGTAATAACGTAGTTGTATCTCGTCGTGCTGTTATCGAATCAGAAAGCAGTGTTGAACGTGATGAACTTCTTGCTTCTCTTGCTGAAGGCATTGAAGTTAAAGGTATTGTTAAGAATCTTACTGACTACGGTGCATTCGTAGACCTAGGCGGCATTGACGGCCTACTTCACATCACAGATATGGCTTGGAAACGTGTTAAGCACCCAAGTGAAATCGTAAATGTTGGTGATGAAATTCAAGTTAAAGTATTGAAATTTGATCGTGAGCGTACTCGTGTATCTCTAGGTATGAAGCAGTTAGGCGAAGATCCATGGGTTGCTATCGCTAAGCGTTACCCTGAAGGCGCTAAGCTTACAGGTCGCGTAACTAACTTAACTGACTACGGTTGTTTTGTTGAGATTCAAGAAGGCGTTGAAGGTCTAGTTCACGTTTCTGAAATGGATTGGACTAACAAAAACATCCACCCATCTAAAGTTGTTAACTTAGGTGATACAGTTGAAGTTATGGTGCTTGAAATTGACGAAGAACGTCGTCGTATTTCTCTTGGCCTTAAACAATGTATCCCGAACCCTTGGGAAGAGTTCGCTAAGAACTTCAACAAAGGCGACAAAGTATCAGGTAAGATCAAGTCAATTACTGACTTTGGTATCTTTATTGGTCTTGACGGCGGCATTGATGGTCTTGTTCACTTATCTGATATTTCATGGGCTGGCGGTGAAGAAGCTGTTCGTGAATACAAGAAAGGTGATGAGATTTCAGCGGTAGTATTACAGGTTGATCCAGAGCGTGAGCGCATCTCTTTAGGTGTTAAACAAACTGAAGATGACCCGTTTAATCAATATCTTGCAGATAACAAAAAAGGTGCTATTGTTACAGGTAAGGTTATTGAAGTAGACGCTAAAGGTGCTAAAATTGAATTAGCCGAAGGCGTTGAAGGTTACCTTCGTGTTGCTGATATTTCACGTGAACGTATCGAAGATGCGACCACTGAATTATCTGTAGATGACAGCGTTGAAACTAAGTTTGTTGGTGTTGATCGTAAGAACCGCACTATCAGCTTATCAATCAAAGCTAAAGATCAAGCAGACGAGCGTGAAGCTATGGATACATTGAACCAAGCACCAGAAGAAGAATCTGGTCTTAGTGCAATGGCTGAAGCGTTTAAAAACGCTAAGATATAATTCCTAGCAATACCAAGAGAAGAAGAACTACAATAAAGTAGTTCTTCTTTATTGTTTAAATCCGATGGCGCGAAGCTATAGTGAACACTGGAGGTCACATGACCAAGTCAGAACTCATTGAAAGATTAGCAGATAAATTAAATCATTTAGCTGCGAAAGATGTAGAACAAGCTATTAAAGAAATTCTTGAAATGATGGCGCACACTTTGTCAAAAGGTGAGCGTATTGAAATTAGAGGTTTTGGCAGCTTTTCGTTGCATTATCGCGCTCCTCGTGTGGGACGGAACCCAAAAACTGGCGAGTCTGTCGAGCTTGACGGAAAATATGTTCCACATTTTAAACCTGGTAAAGAATTACGTGAAAGAGTAAATCTTTCAATCGCGTAATTGCAGAATTGATGACTAAACGGCATGCTATCAGCATGCCTTTTTTTTGTGTTGTTTTGGACGAACTATTATGCGCCTTTATATTACTGTTATTCTTTTTCTTATCTTACTTGCCATTGCATTTGTTTTTGGTAGTCAAAATGATCAAGTACTGACCTTAAATTATTTAATTGCAAAAACTAACCTTTCAGTTGCTGCAGCCGTCAGTTTATTTACCTCAATAGGTTTTGTGTTAGGATTATTATTTGCTTTGTTTTGGAAGCTGCTTGGTATGATAAAGACCAGCAAAAATAATCAACTGAATACGGAGAAGAAGTCTTAGTATGCTAGGATTATTATTCTTATTGTTACCGGTTGCTATGGGCTATGGTTGGTTTATGGGACGCAATAGCGTTAAACAAAATGACCATTCAGCTACACAAGAACTTTCTATTAAATATTCTACTGGATTAAATTATTTATTTTCAAATCAACAAGATAAAGCGATTGATTATCTACTTGAAGCGTTAAAAGTTGAAGATGATACCGTAGAAGCTCACTTTGCCATGGCAAATTTATTTAGACGTCGCGGTGAGCTTGATAGAGCACTGAAAGTGCATGAGCATTTAGTGCGCCAAAAACACTTACCTAATAGTGCTAAACAGCAAGCGGTATTTGAATTGGCAAAAGACTTTCTTAGCGCCGGATTATATGATCGCGCTGAAGCGATGTTTCATAAATTACTAAAATCAAAAATTTATGGTTTGAAATCGCTAAGCTCTTTAATGAAGATTTATCAATCAACTAAAGATTGGCAACAAGGTATTGCACTTAAAAAAGCCATCGCAAAAACTCGTGACATAAAACTCTTACATACTTTAGCTAATTTCTATTGTGAACTTGCTACTTTGGCATTAGAAAAAGATAAATTTATTGAAGTTATTGAGCTATTAGACAATGCATTAAGCCATGATCCTAATTCATCTCGAGCAAATTGGCTGATGGCACAAATATATGAAAATCATCAGCAATATAATGAAGCCTGCCAATGCTATAAGGCTATTTATGAGCAAGATAAAGAATTTTTTCCTGATGTAATAGAAAAAATGTTTATTTGTTATCAAGCACTTGATGCTGAAGAAGAGTTTTTCCAATTTATCAGAAAGGTTTATGAAGAAACGGGTGCCACATCAGCGCTTATCAAATATTTATCACATATAGAGCAAGTTAAGGGTGTTAATCAGGCGAAAAAATTTATATTAACAGCATTAAATCGCCGACCTACTATTCGTGGTTTTAAGTATTTTGTGAAAATGCAAATGAATGATGGCGAGTCTGAAAATACCTCTGAAAATCTTGAAGTGATCCGTGAGCTTGTTTCAGCCTATCTAAATGTTAAGCACCGCTATAGTTGTAGAAGTTGTGGTTTTAATTCTAGCACCCATTATTGGTCATGTCCTTCATGCCATGACTGGGAGCAACTTAAACCTATACGGGGTTTAGATGGCGAGTAATGCCACACTTTAGTGCTCCAATTTTAAAGTGTTAGCAGATTAATCCTAAAATTTTTCACTTGCTGATGCAAATGACAAAACATAATAATTAACAATATTTACCTAGTAAGGAAAGCAGCATGAGAGATGCAAAAGTCGTTGTGGCGTTAGATTTTGATAACAAAGATGAAGCATTATCTTTTGTAGATAAAATTCAGCCGAGTGATTGTCGATTAAAAGTAGGCAAAGAAATGTTTACTCATTTTGGCCCAGATTTTGTTAAAGAACTTGTTCAGCGTGATTTTGATGTGTTTCTTGATTTAAAATTTCATGATATCCCTAATACTGTCGCTAAAGCGGTTGTAGCCGCTGCTGATTTAGGGGTCTGGATGGTTAATGTACACGCTTCTGGTGGTTTTAAAATGATGGAAAAAGCCAAAGCGGCTTTATTGCCTTATGGAGATAAGGCGCCCTTGTTGATTGCGGTTACCGTTTTAACCAGTATGGGGCCAGAAGATCTCGCGGGAATAGGTATCACTAAGTCACCGGCTGAACATGTACTGGATCTAGCGTCCTTGACTAAAAAAGCCGGTTTAGACGGTGTTGTTTGTTCAGCAATGGAAGCCGAATCACTGAAGCAATTATTAGGTAAAGACTTTAAACTAGTCACACCAGGTATACGCCCAGCAGGGAGCAATGCCGATGATCAAAAGCGTATTATGACACCTCAACAAGCAATAGATGTTGGCGTAGACTATTTAGTGATTGGTCGACCGATCACTAAAGCTGAAAATCCACAGGCTGTATTACAAGAAATTAACCAATCAATTAGTTAGTTTCAACGATTAAATTATACTTATCAGCCTATCTATTTGACAAATAAAGATAAGACTTCTAAACCTAATAAGGTGAATTATTATTTATGATAATTCACCTATATGGAAATTCATTTTATTAGAAGGAAAGTTTTATGAAAAAGTATATCTGTTATTCTCTTGTTATCTTATTTACGGTAATGTCATTGCCACTTCAAGCGGTAGGTTTCAACGAAACGCCAGCAGTTATTTCACCTCAAGAAATACAAATTATTGATATTAATAAAGCGGATATTAAAACTTTAGCTTTATTAAAAGGTGTGGGAGAAAAACGAGCAAAAGCAATCATCGCTTATCGAGAGTTAAATGGTGAATTTAAATCTTTTGATGAGTTAAGCCATGTTAAGGGTATAGGCCAGCACACATTAGAGCTTAATAAAGGAAGAATTAAGTTGTAATTATTAATAATTGTGTAGGGGCAATGAAATAATTAAGATTAAACAATATAGTAGTAAAGTTTGAAAATAAAAAGCCAGTCTGTTGACTGGTTTTTTATTGTCTAGCTTAATCTTTACAACAAGCTATCTAGGGTCAATTCCATCATATCTTTGAATGTTGTTTCACGTTCATCAGCTGTAGTTTGCTCACCGGTTTTAATATGATCGCTCACGGTTAATACCGTTAGTGCTTTTTTACCATACTCAGCAGCAACACCGTATAAGCCTGCAGCTTCCATTTCAACGGCTAAAATACCGTACTTTTCCATTAAGGCAAACATTTCTGGTTGCGGTGTGTAAAATAAATCAGAGGTGAAAATATTACCTACACGAATTTTTTTACCAGTTTTTTCTGCTGTTTTTACCACGTTATGTAATAACTCAAAGTCAGCAGTAACGGCGAAATCACAGCCATTTAAACGTGAACGATTAACATTTGAGTCTGTGCTTGCAGCCATACCAACAATGATGTCGCGTAGTTTTATATCATCACGAACTGCGCCACAAGAGCCAATGCGAATAATGCTTTCAACGCCATAATCTTTATACAATTCGGTCGCGTAGATTGAAATAGAGGGTATACCCATTCCTGAGCCCATCACTGAAACGGGTTTGCCTTTATAGCTACCCGTGTAGCCAAACATATTACGTACGCGGGTGACACATTTTGCATCATCAAGAAAATTTTCTGCTATATATTTTGCGCGTAGTGGGTCGCCCGGCATAAGTACCGTTTTAGCGAAATCACCTGCGTTTGCTTCTATGTGTGCTGTTGCCATGAGAGTTAACCTTTGTTAGTGGTGTTTCAATCACAGTAAGTTTTTAGCCATTGCTGATATATGGTATCAATTCAGCCGCTATCAAGGATGTTTTACTGATATGTCTTTTAAATATTTAAAGTGGAATTCTAACTGAAAAAGCGCTCGATGATCCAGTGATAACCGATGCCGCCTAAATAAATGCCGAAAATTCCGGCAATACCCGATAAAACAGGGGGTGCAGGTATGGGTAATTTCAGTAATGAAAATATCAAGCCTACAACAATACCTGTTATTGTCGCGATAATAACTTCGTACACGTGTTCTCCTAGTTGGTTGTTAATTAATTATTTTAACTTAAGATCAACAATTACAACAATGAATTTGAGTTATTATTCAACACTTTTTGCTTTAACGCTGATTTCTCACTGTCTGATAAAAAGCTCGCTTTCAGAGAGTTTTCTTGTAGTTGCTTGATATCTTTATCATCAAAACCTAAGGTATTACGAGCAAGATCATATTCATTTTTTAGCTCAATACCTTGTACCGCAGGGTCGTCAGTATTTAAACAAACCAATAATCCACGGGCTAGAAAGTCTTTAATGGGATGTTGACTTAAATCTTTAATGGTACCGGTTTGATAGTTCGACGTTAAACAAGACTCAATGGCAATATCATGTTTTACCATATAATCCATAAGCTTCTCGTCACGATGACACGCAACACCATGACCAATGCGCTTAGCATGCAATTGGTTTATTGCTTGCCAAATACTCTCAGGCCCGGCTGCTTCACCCGCATGGATAGTGGCATTTAATTGTGCTTTTTGTACTTGATTAAAATGATCAACAAACATTTCACCTGGAAAATTATATTCATCTCCAGCTAAATCAATCGCAATTAAATGTTGCTTATGAGTAAGCAGGGCGTCTAACTCTGCTTGGCACTTTTCTACACCAAAGGTTCGACTTAAAATGCCAATAAGGTTAATTTTTACGTCATATATTTTACATGCCGCGTTAACGCCATCAATAACCGCTGCAACAACATCAGCAACCACAAGATTATTATTCATGGCCATGTAATAGGGTGAAAAACGTAATTCTGCATAATGAATACCCGCGTTAAAGGCATCTTCAACGTTTTCAAATGCTATGCGCTTGCAGTCATCTAAGGTTTTAAGCACAGCAACGCCCCAATCAAGTTTACTGAGAAAAGCTAATAAATCGCTTTCACTGCCTTGTACTTGCACATGTGGAATAAAGGCTTCAAAGTCAGTTTCAGGCAAAACGATGTGATGTTGTTGTGCTAATGCCCAAATGGTTTTAGGGCGAATATTACCGTCTAAATGTCGGTGTAAGTCAATTAAGGGTAGCTGAGAATGCGTCATAGTTATTGGCAACCTAGATGAATGTGTTTGATGAAAAGTACGACCAGAGTTTTCTACAATAAGCGTATTTATTTTACTCTGATGTAAGATGATTTTATTATACCGTCTTTTTCGTATTTTATGTTGCTATTAGCGTGATAACACTGATAAATTAGTCAGAGACTAATCATCTAGATGTCTAGACGTAAATATTGAGTAGCAATTATTCGCAGTATAAAGAGAAAAAATATGTTTGAGCAAACCGACGACGTTCGTATTAAAAATATCAAAGAACTTTTACCTCCCATCGCGTTACTTGAGCGATTTCCTTCATCAGAACAAGCAACAAAGTCGGTTTTTGCTGGCAGAAAAGCGATAAGTGACATTTTTAATAATAAAGATGATCGTTTACTTGTGGTTATCGGGCCATGTTCGATACATGATCCCAAAGCGGCTTTAGAATATGGTGAGCGGTTAGTTAAATTGCGTGAGAAATATCAAGACACACTAGAAATTGTTATGCGCGTTTACTTTGAAAAACCAAGAACTACTGTCGGCTGGAAAGGACTTATTAACGACCCTTATATGGACAATAGCTTCCAACTTAACGATGGTTTACGTATTGGCCGTAAGTTATTGCTTGATTTAAATAACTTGGGCTTACCTACCGCCGGTGAGTTTTTAGATATGATCACCCCGCAATATATGGCTGATTTTATGTGTTGGGGTGCCATTGGCGCACGCACGACAGAAAGCCAAGTGCATCGTGAATTAGCCTCAGGTTTATCATGCCCAGTTGGCTTTAAAAATGGTACCGATGGTACGATTAAAGTTGCTATTGATGCTATTGGCGCTGCTAGCGCTTCACATCATTTCCTTTCGGTAACTAAATATGGTCATTCTGCCATTGTTGAAACGGCAGGTAACGAAGATTGTCATATCATTTTACGTGGTGGTAGAAGTACAAACTTTGATGCCGGTAGTGTTAAATCTGTTACCGAACAACTTGATAAATCAGGTTTAAATACCAATATCATGATCGATTTTAGTCATGCTAACAGCAGCAAAAAGTTTGAAAATCAAATGTTAGTTTGTCGTGACGTTTGCCAACAAATGAGTGCGGGTAATAAGCACATTTTTGGTGTGATGGTAGAAAGTCACTTAGTTGAAGGTCGTCAAGACTTAGCGCTTGGTGAAACGGGCACCTATGGCCAAAGCATTACCGACGCGTGTATTGGCTGGCAAGATACTGAAACCTTGCTCGCCGAACTTGATCAAGCCGTTATTCAGCGTCGAGTTTTGTAGCAGCTAACACCGAAAGAAAAAACAGGCTATTAATAACGCCAGTCAGTTAATTGCTGACTGGCGTTTTTATTATTTTAAATTTACTTATTATCAGATGGTTAACTTTATCTTATCAATTATGATGTGTTTATAGCCCGTTTTTATGTTTAACGTTGTTGAAACTATTGATATTAGTTATCCTGAAATTAACAAATACCTACACGGTGGCCTACCCCGTCAAGGGGGTATGAAGTACAAACTATTAATGCTATTGGTGAATTAAGGTTGCTGCAAGCATTTATACCTTTAGAAAATTTATTGATAATTTCCTCTCAAAAACGGGAAGGGTCGTTATGGGCGGCGGAGCAATGTTTGAAAAGTGACTGTTGCTGCGCAGGCTTATGCTCGGTTAACGTATCATTATCCCGCTGCTTTTTATCATGCTTTGCTTAACAGCTATCAAATGGTTTTTTATTTCCGGACGTTTAATTAACTTAAGCGATCGTACCTAAGGGTTAACGGTTCACTCGAGAGACTTTCATTAGTTAACATTAGCTAGTATCAGATTAGTTACTGTTCTAATGGATAAAATACCACTTAGCGTTAAAAAACGTCCATTCAACGCTCTTGCGGTAAGCTAATGTAAAGCAATGTAAAGTATATTGTTTGCCTCCATGCTGAACCATATTATTGTGACCTTAAAAATTGGCTTAATTGTATCTGTGGTGGGGAAAATTTTGAACAGGATTTTGAACAAAAATTTGCAAGTTCACTCGAATAAAGCTGTCGCTAAAAGCGGCCTAGATAATTCCAATGAGTTAAGCCAAGCATTAAGGGCAATATCTTTGATAAAAGCCAGCCGTATTACAGTTATTGCCTTAGCAGTGATAATCAGCGCCTGCAGTACACCCAGTGGTTTATCTGAAAAAAAACCGTTAAATATTATTGAGAAAAACACCCCAGAACAATGGCAAGCAAATAAATCACAGTCATCGCTAGCAAGCCCTGTGACTGATGGCTGGCTAAAAAGCTTTAACGATAGCGCGTTAGAGAAGATGGTTGCATATGCGTTAGAAAATAATTATCAACTCGCCTCGGCACGCATCAACGTTGAACTTGCTAAAGCACGATTAAATGTCAGTGAGGCGACTGATTTTCCAGCACTATCGTTATCATTAGATAACTCAAGACGTAAACAAGTAACCAATAGTACGACCAGCTATCAAAATAGTGCCGATATTAGTGTCGATTTAAGTTATGAGCTCGACCTTTGGGGTAAATTATCTGACGAACAAAATCAGAGTCGTTTAAATTTTGCCGCGGCACAAGCCGATTACCAACAAAGTAAACAAACTTTAGTCGCCAATATCAGTAAAGCTTGGTTTGATTTAACACAAGCGCAGCAGTTACTTAATTTATATCAAGAACGTGCCGACAACTTACAACGTAATTTAGTCATGATTCAATCATCATATCAACTGGGTTTGAACGAAGCTCTTGATGTTTACCTCACTAAAAATACGGTAAATCAAGAGCTTGCTCGTGTAGCAGAGCAACAACAAACGTTGCAAGCTAGCAGTAGAACACTTGAGTTGCTCTTAGGTGATTATCCACTAGCCAAAAAAGTTAGCGTGCAAAACTTACCCATTATTGATGATGAAATAAAACTAGGCTTACCGGCTCAGTTATTAACACGCCGGGCTGATATTCAAGCAAGTTGGTTAGCATTATTAGCGTTAGATGCGGGCCTAGCGGTCGCACATAAACAACGCTTTCCAAGTTTTAATTTGAACGCTAGTGTCAGTGATAATGCCACTGAATTAACTAATTTACTTAACGGTGGTGCATTAGCTTGGTCACTGCTAGGTAGTATATCAACACCTTTATTTAATGCCGGAAAGCTTGAGTCGCTTGAACAACAAGCAAAACTGAGCGTTGAACAAAAAGAACAGCAATATTTACAGCAAGTTTATCAAGCATTTGCAGATGTAGAAAACAGTATTAGCGCGCGAGATTCATTGAATCAACGCTATGCTTATTATCTTAAAGCACAAGAAAATGCCTTGGCCGCAGAGAAGCTTTCTTTCGATCAATACTTACGTGGCCTAGTTACTTATACCACGGTATTAGAAGCACAGCGACGCTCTTTTGATGCCCAAACTACCGTGATCCAGTTGGCTAATCTGTTGTTACAAAATCGTATTGAAATATATCGCATTTTAGGTGGTGATTATCTTAATAACCCAAGCGAAAATGCCAGCAAAAGTGAAAAAAGTTTATTACCAGCATCTCTAATTAACCGCATCAGCATGGAAAAGTAATGTCATTTAAAATAAAAAAACTACTGCCAATTATTGTTTTATCTGCATTGGTATTTTCGGCCTATGTCGTTACTAGTAATCCGCCTTCAGCAAAACGCGGGCGTCCAAGTAATACGCCACAATTGAGTGTACAAGTACAAAAGTTAACACGTAGCGACTTAGCCGTTACCATTGATAGTTATGGCACCATTAAACCTCGTACACAGAGCGTATTATTACCACAAGTATCTGGAAAAATCATCAGTATTAGTCCTAAATTTAGAACTGGTGGGTTTTTCGAACAAGGTGATATTTTACTGCAATTAGATCAACGTGATTTACTAGCGGAAGTGAAAATAGCTCAAGCAAGCTTATTTACCGCGAAGCAAAACTTTAGTGAAGAGCAAGCTCGGGTAGAACAAGCAAAACAAGACTGGCAGCGTTTGGGCAATAGTGAACAAGCCCCTGAACTTGTCTTACGTAAGCCGCAACTACTGGCGGCGCAAGCGTCAGTTTATTCGGCACAAGCGAGTTTAACAAAAACTGAATTAGCCGTTGAGCGCAGTAATATTGTTGCTCCTTACACTGGCCGAATATTAAGTAAGTCAGTGGATGTTGGTCAAGTAGTGAGTATAGGCACTGAACTTGCGGAAATTTATGCCATTGATTATGTCGAAATTCGTCTGCCGCTAAAAAATAAAGACTTACCTTATATGCTGTTGCCAGAGAGTAATCGCTTTCAAAAGGCAAGCCTTGAGCAACAACCTGCGGTAACTATTTATTCAGATCTGGCGGCTCGTCAAAGTTGGACAGGTAGAGTCGTACGCACTGAAGGTGCTTTTGATGAAGCGTCACAACAACTGTTTGTCGTGGCACAAATTGACGACCCTTATGGCGAAAATGAAGGCAATGGCTTGCCGTTAAAGATCGGCCAATATGTCAGTGCAAAAATTGATGGTAAAACCATTAAAAATGCTCTCAGTATTCCAAATAGAGCTATTTATCAAGGCAGCTATGTCTACATTGTTGATAACAATGTGCTTAAGCGTAAAAACATCACCATTGCATGGCAAAGTGAAGACGTTGCTGTAATTGCAACGGGTTTAGTAGCAGATCAACTGCTAGTACTAACACCTTTAGGGCAAGTCAATTCAGGCACTGTGGTAACTGTAAGCAATATAGACGGTAAGGCAGTAACAAGGTCGAAAAAGTCTAACAAAGCGGCCAAACTTGGCGCTAATCCAGCAGCTGACTCTAAAAATGCAGGCAAGGGTGATAAACCGCGTAAAGCACAATCAGACAAGGCTAAGGGAGTTACGTCATGATCGCTTGGTTTGCAAAAAATCATGTCGCGGCAAACTTGTTGATGATCACCATTTTATTGACTGGTATTTTTTCAATTAAAAGTAGTATTCCATTAGAAGTTTTTCCATCATTTGAATCCGAAGTCGTTAATGTATCGGTGACCTTACGAGGCTCGACCCCCGAAGATGCAGAGCTAGGTGTGGCCATTCGAATTGAAGAGGCCGTGCAAGATTTACAGGGCATCGAAAAAATCACTAGTACTTCAGTAGAAGGCGGGGCAACGGTGCGCATTGAAGCTGATTCATCAACCGATGTACGAGACTTACTCGCTGACATTAAAAGTCGTGTTGATGCTATTAATACCTTTCCTGCGGACGCTGAAAAACCGGTTATTGCCATTGCGCAGCGCATTCGTAATGTTATTTCAGTGACTATTGCCTCTGAATATGGTGAGAAAGAAATACGCGAATTTTCTGAACAAGTGCGTGACGATTTATTGCGCTTACCTCAGGTGACACAAGTGGCCTTGGATGCGGTGCGCGACTATGAAATTAGTATCGAGGTTAACCAAAGTAAGCTTGAACAATACCAATTAACCCTGACTGAAATATCAACCGCGATCGGTAATAGCTCTGTTGATATTTCAGCCGGTAATGTGCGTACAGATGGTGGCGATGTTTTGGTACGTAATATTGGTCAAGCGTATCGTCGAGATGAGTTTGAAAAAATTATCATAAAAACTAACACCGATGGTACTTTTATTTCTTTGGAAGATGTAGCACAGGTCAATGACGGTTTTGAAGAAACACCATTGCGCGCGCGGTTTAATGGTCAACAAGGGGCATTAATTGATGTGTATCGCATTGGTAATCAAAGTGCTATTGACGTTGCCGATGCCGTAAAAGACTATATTGATCAGCGCCAAGAAAGCCTGCCGCAAGGCTTCGTATTAAGTTACTGGGATGATGATTCTGAAATTGTAAAAAGTCGCCTAAATACTTTGATCACTAATGCGTTACAAGGTGGTTTTCTGGTTTTACTTTTACTTACGCTATTTTTACGTCCATCAATAGCTTTTTGGGTCTCTATTGGTATTCCTGTTAGTTTTATGGGGGCATTTATCGTGATGCCATTTTTTGATATTTCTATTAATATCATGAGCCTATTTGGATTTATACTGGTATTGGGCATTGTAGTTGATGATGCGATAGTGACAGGTGAAAATATTTATCGCCATACACAAACCGCATCTAGCGGCCTAGAAGCCGCTATTAAAGGCACGGAAGAAGTAGCTACGCCGGTAACTTTTGGTATTTTAACCACAGTGGCGGCGTTTTTACCCTTAGCTTTTATTGAGGGACAACGGGGCGCTTTGTTTGCGCAAATTCCCATTATTGTTATTCCTGTACTGTTATTTAGTTTAATAGAGTCTAAATTTGTTTTGCCTTCGCATTTAAAATCACTGCGTTTGCGTAGTGAAAGCACTAAACAATCAAAGTTTAGTGTCTGGCAGCAAGGCTTCGCCGACGGCTTTGAAAACGCAATTTTACGTTATTATAAGCCCTTATTGTCGTTAGCGATTCGCAACCGTTTAACCACAGTAGCCTTGTTTTTTGGTGTCTTTATTTTGATTCTTGCGTTTATTACCAGTGGTTGGACTCGTTTCGTTTTCTTCCCGCGTATTGCCAGTGAAACTGCTCGCGGCAGTGTCACTATGCCGGTGGGTACTAGCTTTGATGTTGTTGATGCTTACGTAGAGAAAATGTCGAATGCGGCAAAAACCTTACAAGATAAATACCGAGATGATGAAGGCCAAAGCCTAATTTTAAACACCTTAGCCATTACCAGTGAAGAAAAAGGCCGAGTACGTTTTGAAGTATTACCCGCAGATAAAAATGACACTGGCATAGGCACAGCGCAATTAGTTAAAGAATGGCGAGCGTTAATTGGCCCACTACCTGGTGCGGAAAGTTTAACCTTTAGAGCCGAAATAGGCAGAGGTAGTGATCCTATCGACGTACAACTTTCAGCGACGGATTTACAAGCCTTAAAACAAGTGGCTGATGAAGTAAAAGAGCGCATACGGACCTATCCAACCGCCTTTGAAATTGCCGATAGTTTATCTGACGGCAAAGAAGAACTACAGATAGAGCTGACCGCGCAAGGTTATGCGATGGGCATGAGTAATTCATGGATAACCAGACAAGTCAGAGATGCTTATTTTGGCTCTCAAATTCAACGAATTCAGCGTGGCCGTGATGATGTGCGTGTGATGTTGCGTTTTCCATTGTCTGAGCGACAATCAATATCACAACTCAAGGATATGCTGATCAATACCCCCGCTGGTGGCAAAGTGCCGTTATCGCATGTGGCGATCTTAAAAGCGGGGAAAAGTGCATCAGCCATTAAGCGTATTGACCGATATCGTACGGTTAATGTGACCGCTGATGTTGATAAAAACGCCACCAATATGACGATACTAAATGCCGACCTTAATCAATTTTTAACCGAACTTATGAACAAGTATCCTGGAGTTTCTTATAGCTTAGAAGGTGAAGCACGCGAGCAAGCAGACTCTTTTAGTAGCCTTGCTTGGGGCTTAGTGTTTGTATTTTTTATTATTTATTGTTTATTGGCCATACCTTTTAAATCGTACGTACAGCCACTGATTGTGATGTCTGTTATTCCGTTTGGTGCTATTGGTGCGATTATTGGTCATTGGATCATGGGGATGGATTTAACCATCATGAGCCTATTAGGCTTAATGGCGTTGATTGGTGTGGTGGTCAACGACAGTTTGGTGTTAGTTGATTTTATTAATGCAAAAGTGCGCACAGGAGAAAAGGTCTATAACGCGGTACTAATTGCTGCCCAATCACGATTTAGACCGGTCATGCTCACGTCACTCACAACATTTATTGGTTTAATGCCGTTATTGTTTGAAAAGGCAACTCAAGCACAGTTTTTGATCCCGATGGCGGTATCGCTGGGCTTTGGTATTATATTCGCCACGTTTATTACCTTGATACTTGTACCAGTAAACTACTTGCTGGTTGAAGATATGAAGCGGTTAACTTCTCGCGGTAAAGAAAAGCTGGCTACTCAGTTAAACTAAGTCACAGCAATTAAGTAAAGTGAAGAGAATTTACCTTACTTATCAACGAATATAATAAGAGTTAAGCGAATATAGACCACTACATTCGCTTAACTCTCATTGTCTTAACCAAACCAATTAATTATATAACCTGCGTAGATAATGGTATTTGATGTGGCTTATTCATTTTCGAGGCAGGAATAGTCCAGATTTTTGTATCAAAATTAAACACCTCCCATTTAGCTGTGGCAGGTTCAGCAGGTCTAGTTGAACAATGTAGCTGTAGTTCAAACACATACCTAGCTTACTCTTGATATATTGGCTATGGCCATACCTTTCATTAGCTCAGGTAATTTTTCAGGTGTTAATGTTTTGAAATGTTGGGTCTGTGAAGCAGGGAATAGCTTTGTTATATCGGACAAGGGGTTGAATGCAATAGCACCTTCACCAACTGCTAGTCTCATTATCTCATTGATGAACGTGCTTAACCGTTTCATGTTTACCTTCTGCCGCTACTGGTTTCAATAAAGAAATAACATACTTGGGTTTGATTTCACCAATAGGCATGCCTTCAAGTGAAGGCAATACATGCTTCGCTAGTATGTGATTTGCTCTTTTACTTTAGGTTTAGGTTGTTTAACTTGAGTGTTAGTAAGAGCCGTATTTGATTTAGAGATTATGTGGAGTATCTATATGTTTAAAAACTAAGTGGTACTGCCAATGCTACTGCTATTGATTAGTAAATTTAATAGGGTGATACAGGCACAAAAAAATCGCATTAGCTTATGTAATAGATACTTAAGCAAAATGCGATTCTTTTATTTTCTTAATGTGGTCGGAGTAGCAAGATTCGAACTTGCGACCTCACGTCCCCCAGACGCGCGCGCTACCAAGCTGCGCTATACCCCGATTGATAAGCTTAATGGGGATAAAAGCTTATGTGGACTATATTAATGATTTATCGCTCGATTGCAATTAAAAAACATCATCAATTGAGTTAAGCGTCTAATTATTGTACGTTATTCAATTGTTTATCCACTTGTTCATCGAATTGTTTACTAAATTGCTTAATAAAGTGAACGCCATCAATCATTAATGGAAAATCAGATTTTGCCGTAATAGGGGCGGCCAGTTGAATAGAATAACTTTGAAAGTTACCATTTTGGTCAACAAACATCGATTTATCTTTATTAAACACCACAATGCCGTTGTCCATGGTATTAGCAATAATACGGTCATTATTTAATTTTTTGATGTCAGTACCGTTGCTATAGCTTGTTGCTTTAATATCGCAGTTTAGCCAGTTTTTAATCAACGTAGGTTGCATATCCATATGACTAGTGAGTTTATTAATCGCTCTATTTTTACTTGCCGGTAAAACCAGTAGCGCGGGTTTAATCGATAAACTTGTTTCTGTTGTGCTGTTACCAATAGAGCTGATCCAAAGGATATCCTTGAGTTGCTTATCGCCTGGTTGGTTGTTTTGCACCGACATTAAAGCGTCTAAAAACAGTTCAAACTGATAGCTATTGTTACCTTTAAAATAAAACACGTGTAAACCTGGGGCATAACTATTGAGTTTATCCGCAAATATCAAACTCGATATATCGGCTAGTTTTGTTACTGTTGGAAATAGTTTATTTGTCAGGCTTAACAAGTCATGGGTATTCATTACTGAGGCTTCATTGTGATCTTCACCGACAATAGTAAGTGATGTGGCTAAATTTTTCTGAGCCATAATTTGAAATAGTAGCGGCTGTGCTTGTTGTTCGAACAAGGCTTTTTGGTAAATACTTGGCAAGCTATAAAACAAGTTAAACCAAGCTTCTTTTGGTGACGCGTTATCAATATGGCTGTCTAGCGATAGTACACCTTGCTTGGCTCTTTGTTTTATTTTATCTAGTTGCTGAGTTTGCAATATTTGGTCTGTAATCACCATGAAAACCGATTGTTTTAATTCGGTGTCATTGAGACATTGGCCTTGATAAAGCGGGTACTGAGGTACGGCATCTGTAAAGGCAAGGGGGCTGGTGCGACGGGCAATATAATCCACTTGATCGAACATACCATATTTAGTTAATAAGGTTTTGGCGGTTGATGGATAAGACAAGGGCAATACTGTGTCTTGGCGTAATACGTCATATTCCAGGTTGGCATCAGCCCAAATATGAATAATATGACTAAAAAAGAAAAAGCTCACCAGAGGAATAACGATAAAGCGCGCAAAAATAGTTTTTTGTAATTCTTTTAGGTGCTTCCAAGCATAATTTGATGCTATCAGTTCAAACGACAATATCACCATGGTCAATACTAGGCTAACAAACCAGAACGCTCGGCTATTTTGTTGTATTTCGTTATGAATAAGGTCAAGTATGGGCGCACTTGATGAAATATTTAAATGATAGCCTAAGCGGGTATAGATAAATGCGTCGAGCAGCAAAAGCAATAACTGGGCACTAAAAATGATAGAAGCGACCACCCGAATAAATCGGGTTCGAGGAAACAACAGGGTGATTGGAAACAAAATGAGCACAAAACTCATAAAAGTTAAGAAAGCTACATGGCTTAACCAAGTGGTGACTAAATAGGTTTGGCCTAATAAAGTGTCAGGCATTGCTTCACTAAATACATAAATTGACGATAATAAGATCGCCGCAATAATATTAAAAAAAGTGAACCAGTGGCTCCAGCTAATTAACTGTAATAGGCGCTTACTATAGGGTTTTGATTCAAATGAAACCATTGCGTCGTTTAATTCTCTTATTATTGTTTATGAATGTCGCTGATTATCTATACGTTTTATTTAGAATTTTGTATAGATTGTTTTAATGCCTTGGTAAAATTGTCTACTATTGCCTCTCGTTCCTTTTTCGGCACATTATTTGTAATAATTTCTGTTAGGGTATTTCCTAGGCACATTAGCGCTAGATCAGGGGTTGCAGACTCGTTAACGAGTACATCAAGCAAATCTTTAATAATTTTTTCTACACGTTCGTTGGAATACTTGGATACAATGGGCATCTTATACACTTAATGGTAATTTAATAAACAGACATAAGTTTATCAAATGCCCGAACAATATAATACTGACCTTTATCTATGAGCTTAATAATTTCGAATATTGCACTGCATTTTTTAACAAAAAAAGAAGAAACTGGCGAAGTTGTACTCAGGTTAGGTCCTGAGAATGTTGCAGCTAGCAGCAAAATTGAAAGTTTTGTTGATGCACTACATAAAATTTACAACAGCAAAGGCAGTAAGGCCTACGGACATTTTTCTGCTATGCCAGCCCAAGGCGACAAAGCTCGATTTGTTGATATTATGGAAAGCTATTTAGGTGATTCACAAAGTTTTCATGAATTTAGTAGCCAAGCGGGAAATTTACTTAAAAATGAATTAGAAAAATATGACCTGGCAGAAACCGGTTATTTAATTGTGTGTCATTACGAGTATATGGGTGGACGCTACTTACTGGCGGCGATAATTCCTATTTCTGAACATTATTCAGTTGACGGTGATTTACATATTTCAGCTGATCAACACCTTGATACTAATAAGCTTCAGTTAGCGGCTCGCATCGATTTATTCGATTATCAGAATAATGCCCAAGGTAACCGTTATATTTCTTTTATTAAAGGTCGCGCGGGCAGAAAAGTGTCTGACTTTTTCTTAGATTTTTTAAGCTGTGAAGAAGGCTTAAACTCAAAAGAACAAACCCAAACCTTAGTGCAAGCGGTGGAAGATTATGTTGCAGTTAATCAATTTGACGCCAATGAAAAACAACACAGTCGTAAAGAACTCTTAAGTTACTGCAAAGAGCAAAAAGAGTCGGCGCAAGATGTTTCATTGCAAGAAATAAGTGATGTGATTAAAACCGAAGAGAGTGGCCAAGACTTTTATAAGTTTTGCCAAGAGCAATCATACCCCATTGAGGAATCGTTTCCTCATGATCAAACCGTAGTGAATAAAGTCACCAAGTATGCGGGTTATGGTAACGGTATCAGTTTAAGCTTCGAGCGTAGTCATTTTGGCCAAGATGTGGTTTATAATCCAGCCAATGAAAGTATTACCATTTATAAAGTGCCGCCAAATTTAAAAGATCAACTACTAGCCTTAATAGAAAGTAATGCTAACCAGAGCGCGAGCCAAAGCCAAGCCATAACGTCAGGGCTAAGCACAGAAACAGAAAGCACAGAAAGCTCAGAAGACGAATACTAGTATTAGCTCAAGCTAAGCTAATAAGTGATAAAACATATTGCCTACTAACGGCAGTAGCAGATGAATAGATGACATTAGGAAAGAAAATGACCACATTAACCATTACTCGACCAGACGACTGGCATGTACATTTGCGCGATGGCGCCAGCTTAAATAACACAGTTGCTGATATTAGCCGCTACTTTGGCCGCGCTATTATTATGCCAAATCTAGTACCACCGGTAACCAATGCTGAATTAGCGCGTCAATATCATCAGCGTATTATGGCGGCAAAGCCGAGTGCACAGTTTCAACCGCTAATGGTGTTGTATTTAACCGATCAAACCAGCGCAGAAGATATTAAAGCGGCCAAAGCCTCAGGTATTGTTTATGCGGCCAAGCTTTACCCAGCAGGAGCCACAACAAATTCTTCATCTGGCGTAACTAACATCGATAATCTTGCCCCCGTATTTGCGGCGATGGAAGCAGAGAACATGCCGTTGTTGGTGCATGGCGAAGTAACCAGTCACGATATTGATATTTTTGACCGTGAAGCGGTCTTTATCGATACTATATTGCGGCCACTGGTGGCAAAGCATCCGACATTAAAAATAGTGTTAGAGCATATCACCACCAAAAATGCGGTTGATTTTGTTAAAGCAGCGGGTGACAACGTAGCCGCAACCATTACCGTTCATCATTTATTATTTAATCGTAACCACATGTTAGTGGGCGGTATTCGTCCACATTATTATTGTTTGCCAATATTAAAACGTAATATTCATCAAGACGCCTTAGTTGCCGCGGCGACCAGTGGCAGTGATAAATTTTTCCTGGGTACCGATTCTGCGCCGCATTCACAACATGCAAAAGAGAATGCCTGTGGTTGTGCCGGTGCTTACACCGCACATGCTGCTATCGAGTTATATGCTGAAGCATTTGAACAAGCCGGTGCGCTTGATAAGCTTGAAGGCTTTGCTAGTTTACATGGTCCTAAGTTTTATAACTTACCGGTAAACACTGACAAAATAACCCTAGTTAAAGCAGCATGGACTGTACCGGCCACCATGGCTTTTGGTAACGACGAAGTGGTGCCTATTCGCGCGAATGAAACCATTGCTTGGCAAGTTAAGTTGTAGGAGAGTTATTAAATGCAGTTATTTGTAAATGATTTAACCGTTATCGACTTCTCGTACTGTTGTGCTGAACGTGGCATTGTGGGCGAAAGTTGGATTGTTGATGTTTTGCTTGAGGGTAGTTTAAATGAAATGAGTATGGTGCTTGATTTTGCTGTGGTTAAAAAGCAAATTAAGGCCATTATAGATGATGCGGTTGATCATAAGTTATTATTGCCCATGCAAAGTAACACCGTTAGTGTGGAAGTTTCTTCCCATCGAGCAGGTCATGAATTTGTCAATTTCAGTGCTAAGCAGAGTAGCTACTATTTACAATCACCGAGCTGTGCATTTGCCAAAATAGATACCAAGCAAATAGACATCGCGGCGGTGACAAATTATTTAACCGATATAATTTTGAGTCATTTACCGAAAAATGTCCAAGGTTTGACACTAAATTTACGGCCAGAAAATATTGAGGGTGCTTATTATCACTATACCCATGGTTTGAAATTGCATGATGGTAATTGTCAGCGTATCGCTCATGGTCATCGTTCAAAAATTCATATCTATAAAAATGGTCAACGCTCAGCAGCACATGAAGCGGCTTGGAGTTCACGTTGGCACGATATATATCTTGCGAGTGAAGCTGACCGCATGGCGAAAAGTGAAATAGAATTGTCGGCTACAGCTATGGCTAATTTAACTCCCGATCACCAACTGTTTTCTTACTTTGCGCCACAAGGTCGATTTGATATTGCCGTGCCAAGTAACATTTTAGATGTGGTTGATTGCGACTCAACGGTTGAGTTATTGGCTGACTTTATTGTCCGTCAACTTAAACAGCAAGCACCGAACGATGAGTTTAAAGTGGTTGCTTTTGAAGGCGTTGCTAAAGGAGCTATTGCTAATGGCTAAACAGTGTTCATTATTATTAACACTCACCTTTATCGCTAGTTTACTGGCTACACAAGAGGTGTCAGCAAAAACATCAACTCAAACACAGCTGAGTGAGCAGTTTTTTCAAGGGGCGTTAATTGTAGGTAAAACAGCCCCAGAAAATAAAGTTATGCTTAATGGTAAAGTGATTAAAGTCTCTTTAAACGGCGACTATGCGTTAGGCTTTAGCCGAGATGAAAAAAATAATAGTGAACTCACCATCATTAGCCCAAGTGGCGTAATTGAAAAGCAGATATTAAAACCGCTAAAACGTGAATACAATATTCAACGGGTTGAAGGTATTGCTAAAAGCATTATGAACCCTAACAAAAAAGCCAATATCCGTGTAAGGGAAGATAACAAAAAGATTAAAGCCGCTCGAAAAATTGACAGTAACTTAATCGCCTTTGCTCAGGGATTTATTGCCCCTATTGAAGGAGTAATTACCGGCGTTTATGGCAGTCAACGTTATTATAACGGCGTGCCTAAATGGCCGCATTATGGTTTAGATTATGCGGGTGATACAGGCGACGCTGTTAAAGCGCCTGCCGATGGTACTGTGCTTATGTTTGTCTCTGATATGTTCTACTCAGGTGGCACAATGATCATAGATCATGGCCATGGTGTTAGCTCAACATTTTTGCATTTAAGCGCTTCATATGTCAGTGTTGGCGACAAAGTAAGCAAAGGGCAACTAGTCGCTGCTGTTGGCGCGAGTGGTCGAGCGACAGGCCCACACTTAGATTGGCGCATAAACTGGTTTAATATGCGCTTAGATCCAGCATTAGTATTAAAGCTCAAACCGTTGAAATAAAAATAATTTAGCTAAGGTCATAAATCAGGTTACTATGAAAAAATTCCTTCTCTTAGTTTGTTTAATGGTAAATTTTACTAGTGATGCCAAAAATTTCTATGTTGGCTGGGAGCTTTGGTTTCCTTACCAATATCGTAATAGCCAGCAAGAGCTTGTAGGTTTAGATTTTGAAATTTTCAACACAATATTTGCCAAAGTTGGTTATACAACAGAATATACTGAATTACCCTGGAAGCGACATTTACACTATATAAAAACCGGTGAAATGGATGTTGCTATGGGCGCTTCATTAAGCGAAGAAAGACAGCGTTATGCTATGTTTAGTGAAGCTTATAGGCAAGAGACCGTTAATTTATTTGTTAGAAATGGCCAAGCTAATAGTATTAAGTTAGGTGGTTTATCAGATTTAACCAACAGCAATTACATGATTGGTATCGAAAGCGGCTATTATTACGGTGATGAATATCAAGCATTAATTAAAACGGCTGAATTTCAAGAACATATTATTGAAGTTGTTGATATTGAAGAGAATGTAACATTACTATTAGCTGGGCACATTGATGGTTTTTTGGTTGATCCGGCCACCATGAAAGCCTTCTCTGACAAGTACAAAATGGCTGGAGAGTTTGAAAAGCATGCTTTAAGTATTTACCAGGCAGACATTCATATTATTTTCAGCAAAAAATCGGTTAAACCTGGCGTGGTTACAGCGATTAATCAGACCATTGGTGATTTAAAAAAATCTGGTGAGTTAGATAAAATAATTAATAAATGGAATCATCCTAATTAAGGGTAAAATGACTTTTCAATACTGAGTTTCAATACTGAGTTTCAATACTGAGTTTCAATACGGATGAATAAATGTAAAGCCACACTTGTTGGCTGTTAAGTTAGACCGAATCCAGTAAAAATAATATAAACATCTTATCTGAGCTTTAAAGCTGACTTCTCCGAGTCGGTGTTAACTGCTTTAAATCTAGCCTGTCTTAGGCCAACTAACCCAATAGACTAAATTTCAACATTAATATTACTTTTTCTTATTAATACCAATCTCACTAATTATCTGATCATTTTTACGGGTTAAAATAACCCACTACTGCGTTATTTATTTAATAATTAGCACAACTAGTTATTAAATAAATACCTTATATTTGGCCATTTTCCCTGCGTATAAAGTAGACCACCTAATTAATGAAATTGGTATAAGTTCATTGCCGCCATTGTTTTCGGTTAAGTGTCTTCAATTAAGTGTTTTGGCCATTAAGGGTTGAACTTGTCGATGTAGTTTGAATAATTTGATTTCTTAACCATTTATTGGCTGGGTCAAAATCGACATTGCTGTGCCAATATAAATGCACGTCAATATCGTGCAAATTCACGGGTAAGGAAAATACTTTCAAATCAAGCAACTGGCTGTACATTTGCGCTGTTGTTTCGGTCAGTGTTAGCAACATGTTGTTATCGGCAATGACTTGGCAGGCAGAAAAGGCATGCTGACACCTCAAGCCGATTTTTCGTTGTAGTCCTAATCGTCCTAACTCAAAATCTTCAATACTTAGTCCTACTGTGCGAGATGAAACCAGTACATGCTCTTGTGCGAGGTAGGTGGCTAAATCAAGTGTCGACTTCACAATAGGGTGGTTTTCTCGTGCTAGCACCACCAATTTGCTTTGATCTAATTGGGTATGCAAAATATTGTCACTAACCGGCAATAAGGTGTCTATCGCTAAATCAATATCACCACTGGCCAATTTGTTTTCCAATTCATGACGATTGACTCGGCGACTACTTTGTAAATTAATTAAAGGCGCTTCTTTTCTGATGCGTTGCATTAAAGGGGGTAAGTATGAGGCTTCTAAAGCGCCATGTAACGAGACATTGAAGTTATTACGCGAAACTAAAGGTTCAAACTGTCTAGACTGCGCCAAGCAAACTTTTAATTGTTGTAAGGCTTCACGCACATCGGCAATAACATTATTGGCAACCGGTGTTGGCCGCATCTGGTTACCTTGACGAATAAATAAAGCATCATCAAAATTATGCCGAAGTTTACTTAATGAATGACTCACGGCAGGTTGCGATAAGTTAAGGGCTGAAGCCGCTTTGGTAATATTTCCTTCACAGTAAATCGCTTCAAACACTACAAATAGATTTAAATCTACTTTCATACTTTCTCCATTTAATTTAGCAAACATTTAGCCACTATGGGTCATGTTATTATTTTAATCTAAGTGCATTTTTGGCTACTAGTTAGTTAGACCTATTCATTTTTTTCCTTATGGTATTAAGACCGATAAAAAATAATAGCTGGCTGTAGATGTTTGTTAACTCACTAGGTTAATCGCTGGTTTAACAGTGACGGACTAAAGTCCGACCTACAAAACAATCACCCACCGCGATATTATCACCTAACAAACGTTTGTATCTTTACTAGGTGAAGTAGGCAATATGCGTGAAAGCAAAATCATTAATATCAAGGCAATTAAAATAGTGCCAATGGTGATGAGTTATTCTTTAGCTATGTTACAAGTAATCCCCCTTCTTATCTATTCATAATTTGAATAGTAAGTTATAAGATCTATTCATTTGCTTAATTTTATGCGGGCACTTAGCATAGATTAATCGCGTTAAGCTGATATTTTAATCATGACAATGGTAAGCAATAAGATGATCATAAAAGAATATTTCAATCTAATGCAAAACCAATACGTTATGGCAGTAGCCTAGTTTTATGGCCGCTATTTATCTGATTCGCCATGGCCAAGCCTCATTTGGTCAAGCTGATTATGATCAGTTATCCCAAAAAGGGGCGATGCAATCTCAGTTATTGGGTAAGTGTTGGCAGTCATTGCCGGCACCTAAACACATTTTTTCGGGCGATTTACTGCGCCATGAACAAACCCTTGAAAACTTTTTATTAGGGTATCAGGGTAATAAACCCGCGAGGATTTTACATTCAGGTTTTAATGAATTTAACCATGTAGAAGTGCTGACACGCTACGATGCCCAATGGAGAAATTTTGCTGATAAGGTAGAAGAAACCAATCAGTTACCCAACGCCAGTCACGTTTTTCAAGCAGAATTTTCATTGGCAATTAAACGCTGGGTTGGTGGCGCATACGACAGTGATTATATTGAGAGCTGGCCACAATTTAAAAAACGTTGTATCACAGCTTTGCAAGACGTTATTAACCAAGCATTAATGCCTAAAAAACTTTTACCTAACGCCAAGCACTCAAACGATATATGTATTTTTACCTCGGGCGGTACAATCTCTGTGCTTGTTCAACATATATTAGGTTTATCAGATCAAAATACACTGGCAATCATTCAACAGTTACGTAATACCGGTGTGACTAAATTACTCTTTTCAAATAAAAACTTAAGCATTGATTATTTTAATAATTATAGTCATCTCACCCAAGCGGGTGCTGACTGGGTCACGTTTAGGTGAGATAAGCGTTAAGAGACAAGTAAAAATAAAGACAAAATTTATAACAAGGAATGAAGATATGAGTACCAATTTATTTGATTTAACAGGAAAAATTGCTTTAGTTACCGGTGCAAGCAGAGGCATTGGTGAGCATATCGCTAAACTGCTCGCAGAAAACGGCGCTCATGTTATTGTTTCGAGTCGTAAAATAGCAGGTTGCCAAGCCGTTGTTGAGCAAATTATTGCCGCGGGTGGCAGTGCACAAGCCATTGCTTGTCATATTGGTGAAATGGAACAGATAGAAGCCATATTTGCTCAAATTTCAGCAGAGCACGGTAAGCTAGATATATTAGTGAACAATGCCGCGACAAATCCATACTTTGGCCATGTATTAGATACTGATTTAGCGGTGTTTCAAAAAACGGTTGACGTTAATATTCGTGGTTATTTTTTCATGTCAACGATTGGCGCTAAATTGATGAAAGAAAATAACGGTGGGGCGATTGTTAACGTGGCCTCTATCAACGGTGTTATACCGGGTGATTATCAAGGTATATATTCTATTACTAAAGCCGCAGTTATTTCGATGACCAAAACGTTCGCGAAAGAATGTGCCCAATTTAACATTCGTGTTAATGCCATATTACCCGGCGGGACAGACACTAAGTTTGCCTCTACCTTAGTTAATAATCCAAAAATATTAGCACAAATGTTGCATCACGTACCGATGAAGCGAGTGGCTCAGCCTGAAGAAATGGCGGGTACTGTCTTGTACTTGGTTTCCAACGCTTCAAGCTACACCACAGGTACGGCGATTAATGTTGATGGCGGTTATTTAATTGGCTAGGTAATGGCCCTATAAATTTATATCACAAGCGTAAATTAGTGGAGGCTCAGGCTTTTAGACTTATTGTCGCCACTTTAGTTAATTTACGCAGAGCAAATAAAAAATGAAAGCGTTTAGGGAATAAGATGAGCAGCATTGACGCAGTACAAAATCTAGAAAAAAAAGTTGAAGATAAGGGCATAACTAAAGCTGTAACTAACACGGTAAATAGTGCCGCTAAACTATTTCAACCCTTCTCTATAGGAGGTTTAACATTAAAAAATCGCACTGTCATGGCACCGATGACACGGACATTTTCGCCAAACTATATTCCAACCGACGAGGTAGCTCAATATTATCGTCGCAGAGCCGAAGGTAACGTTGGCTTAATTATTACCGAAGGCACTTTTATCTCACATAAAGCCGCCAACGGTTATGAGCGTGTGCCGGCTATTTTTGGTGAAGAAGCCTTAGCGGGCTGGAAACATGTGGTTGATGAAGTTCATGCCGCCGGTGGAAAAATTGCCCCGCAGTTATGGCATGTAGGCTCAGTACGTAAAGAAGGCATAGGCCCAGATAAAGCCATACCGGCTTATAGCCCCTCAGGTTTGTATAAGCCGGACACACCCAACGGTATTGCCATGAGTCAAGCAGATATTGATGAAGTGGTTAGCGCATTTGCTCAAGCGGCCGGTGATGCTAAAGCTATTGGTTTTGACGCAATTGAAGTGCATGGCGCACATGGTTATTTAGTTGACCAATTTTTTTGGCAAGGCACCAATCAACGTAGCGATAAATATGGCGGCTCATTAGAAAATAGAGCACGTTTCGCTGTTGAAATAGTGCAAGCCATTCGCCTTGCTGTTGGTGAAAACTTTCCAATCATTTTTAGATTTTCTCAATGGAAGCAACAAGATTACGAGGCTAAGCTTTGTCAAACACCTGAAGAATTAACAAGATTTCTATTGTTACTCAGCAATGCCGGTGTAGACATTTTTCACGCCAGTACACGCCGCTTTTGGCTACCTGAATTTGAAGGTTCAGCCCTTAATCTTGCCGGTTGGACGAAAAAAATCACGATGAAACCTGTTATCACTGTCGGTAGTGTGGGTTTAGATAGTGATTTTACGGGTGAAGGCAGTGTCGACCTTGGGGGGACATCAAACCCAACTAATATTGACGGTTTGTTGGCCCGTTTAAATAATGATGAATTTGACCTGGTCGCTATCGGCCGAGCATTGTTAGTTGATCCAGAGTGGGTTAATAAAATTAAAGACAATAAAGCCGATGAAATCGCACAATTTAATAAAGCCGCGCTGATGAAATTAAGTTAATCGCCATCGCAGAAATGTTCGCGATAGTGTGAATTTAAGACTGCAGAGAGTTAATGGCGCTAAAACGACATAAATAACAGTCAGATATTAAAAAATAATAAGGATCACCCATGGATTTTGAATACAGCGACAAAGTTAAAGAATTAATGGCACGTGTCAGCACATTTATGGACAGCCATGTTTATCCTGTTGAAGCACAAATGCATGAGCAAGTAGCTCAGGATCAATGGTCAACCCCGCCCTTAATGGAAGCACTTAAAGCTAAGGCGAAAGCGCAAGGCTTATGGAATTTATTTTTACCGGTAAGTTACGGTAAATATAGTGCTGGGCTAACTAACTTGGAATACGCTCCTCTTGCCGAAATTATGGGCAAAGTGATGTGGGCACCAGAAGTGTTTAACTGCGCGGCACCTGATACTGGCAATATGGAAGTATTGGCTAAATATGGTAATGAAGCGCAGAAAAAACAATGGTTAGAGCCGCTACTTGAAGGAAAAATTCGTTCAGCATTTGCCATGACCGAGCCAGAAGTTGCCTCAAGTGATGCGACCAACATAGCACTTCGCATAGAACGTGAAGGTGATGAATATGTTATCAATGGTCGCAAATTCTATATCAGTGGCGCCTGTCGCAAACAATGTGAAATTATGATCGTGATGGGCAAAACTGATCCTGACAATAGCAACCGCTATATTCAGCAATCTCAAGTGCTAGTGCCGATGAAAACACCGGGCGTAACTATGGTACGTCCAATGCAAGTGTTCGGTTATAACGACGCTCCCGAAGGGCATGCTGAAATCACCTTTGACAATGTCCGCGTACCGGTTGAAAACATTATTGTCGGTGAAGGCAAAGGTTTTGAAATTGCCCAAGGTCGTTTAGGCCCAGGCCGCATTCATCATTGCATGCGCTCTATTGGCGTAGCACAACGTGCGCTTGATTTAATGTGTCATCGGGTTAACGAGCGCATTGTTTTTGGTCGCCCCATGATCAAACAGCAATCAGTGCGTGAAGACATTGCTATTTCTGCTTGTCAGATTGAACAAGTACGATTGATGACCTTAAAAGCGGCGCAAAAAATGGACACTGAGGGCAATAAAGCCGCTAAAGATATTATCGCTATGATTAAAATCGTCGCGCCGAATATGGCACTTGATGTACTTGACCGTGCTATTCAATGCCATGGCGCCGTTGGTGTCAGCCAAGATACCTTTTTGGCCCATGCCTTTGCTGGCCAAAGAACCTTGCGTTTAGCGGATGGTCCAGATCAAGTACATATGATGCAACTTGGCCGCGATTTAGTGAAAAAAACAACTTCAGGTCAATTGCTATAAACATTGAGCAAGTTAAATCAATAAAAGAGATAAACAGATGACAGCAAGCTTTGCTTTTGATCTAGAAAAATTAACTCAATACCTTGAGTCTCATGTCGCAGGTTTTATTGGCCCTATCACCTTAAGCAAGTTTACCGGTGGGCAGTCAAATCCTACTTTTAAAGTCACGGCTGAATCGGGTTTGTATGTATTGCGCAGCCAACCACCGGGCAAATTGTTAAAATCTGCCCACGCCGTTGATCGAGAGTTTGAAGTGCTTGATGCCCTTAAAGGTACTGACGTACCTGTTGCTCAGGTTTATCACCTTTGTCGCGACACCGGTATTATTGGCGCTATGTTTTACTTGATGGAGTTTTGTGATGGTAGCGTTTACTGGAGTCCGTCATTAGCTGAAATTTCAACAAATGCTTATCGCAGTCAACTATATGATGCGATGAATAAAACCTTAGTCGCTCTGCACAGCGTTGATATTGACCTAGTGGGTTTAGGTGATTATGGCAAAGCAGGTAACTACTTTGAACGACAATTTGGTCGTTGGTCTTCGCAATATCGCACAACAGAATTACAGAAAATTTCGGCTATGGACCAGCTGATACTTTGGCTTGAAAAACACCTGCCTGAAGATGATGGCCGAGTTTGCTTAGTACATGGTGACTTTCGCCTAGACAATATGATGTTTGCCAAAGACAAGCCTGAAGTCATGGCTGTGCTGGATTGGGAATTATCGACGTTAGGACATCCTTTTTCTGATTTAGCTTATCAATGTATGCAGCTGCGTATGCCACAAGGGATGGGCGCTATCGATGGCCTGCAAGGTGTTGATAGGGTGAGTTTAGGCATACCCACAGAAGCAGAATATGTTGCAAGTTACTGTCAACGCATGGGCATTGACCGTATCGATAATTGGACCTTTTACCTAGCATTTAGCTTTTTTAGATTAGCGGCAATAGTGCAAGGCGTGGCAAAACGTGCATCAGAGGGCAACGCATCAAATAAACAGGCCAATAAAGTGGGGGCCTTTGTTGAACCTTTAGCGCAAATGGCTTTAAGTATTATCGAGCAGGAAGGCGAACAGGCAGCCGAAAAAACAGACGAAAAAATAGCAGATAAGTAATGCCAAAGGTAAGTTTTGAAGAAAAATATCGCCATGTAAATTGAGTGATAACGGCGCGTTATAACAAAAATTCATCAACAATATTTGTAATGTAAGGGAAATACCATGGATGCACTATTAGATTTTACAGGAAAAGTAGCTGTTATTACCGGCGCAGCGCAAGGCTTTGGACAGCTGTTAGCACAAGAGTTGGCTAAGCGTGGTGCCAAGTTAGTGATCAGTGATATTAACGAGTCTGGTGTGTTAAAAGTTGCTGAAGATATTGCATCAACTGGCGCTGAGGTTATTGCACTGGCTTGTGATGTTTCAAAAAATTATGACTGTAAAGCCATGGTCGACACCGCGATTAAACACTTTGGCCGTGTTGATATAGGGGTTAATAACGCAGGTGTTGCCCACGAATTTATGCCACTACATGAGATAGACGAAGCCATAATGGACAGTCAATTTGCCATTAATGTTAAAGGTGTTCAATTTGGCATGCGTCATCAAATACAACAAATGCTGCAACAAGGTGAAGGTAGTATTCTCAATGTGAGTTCTATGGCTGGCCTAAGTGGTGCCGCCAGAGGTAGTGCTTATGCGATGGCTAAACATGCGGTGATTGGTTTAACCAAATCGGGTGCGGTTGAATATGGTCGTGACAATATTCGTATCAATGCCATTTGTCCCTTTTTTACCTTAACGCCTATGGTGACTAATTTTGCTGACCAAGAACAACAACAGAAAATGGCTAGAGGCGCTCCAATGAATCGCTTAGGCGAACCTAAAGAAATTGTTGCCATGATGCTGATGATGTTATCTCCAGCAAATACCTACATGACAGGGCAATGTATCGCCATAGATGGCGGTGTTTCAGCGCAATAAGTTAATAACCATGTAGTAACTTGCACTAACTCGCTGTGATTTAGCTAAGTAAAAAGATGAGAAGATAATTTTATGTCTGCAACATTAATGAATGAACGTGATCTTGAATTTATGCTCTATGAGCTTTTTGATAGTGAATCACTGATAAAACGAGAACGCTATCAAGACCATGACCGTCAGACTTTTAATGAGGTCATTAATACGGCTAAAGCCATAGCTGAGAAACACTTCTTACCTATTCGACAAAAACTTGATACCCATCAACCTACTTTTGACGGTAAAAACGTCAGTCTTATTCCTGAGTTAAAACCGGCTATTGAAGCGGTAATAGCCTCGGGTATTTCTTCAGCTAGTGCAGATTTTGCCTCAAATGGCATGCAATTACCGCCCATTATTGCAAGCGCGGCTAACAGCTATTTAACCGCCGCAGGGGGTGTTGGCTTAGGTTACAACATGTTGACCACAGCCAATGCAAATTTACTGCAAGCCCATGGTAGCAAAGCCCTGATTGAAAAATGGGTTAAACCCATGCGCTCAGGACGATTCATGGGCACCATGGCGATGACCGAGCCAGGCAGCGGCTCAGGGCTTGGCGATTTAATCACCAAGGCGGTTAAGTCAGCAGATGATACTTATCGCATTAGCGGTAATAAAATCTATATTTCTGGTGGCGATCATGACTTAAGTGAAAATATTGTCCATCTAGTACTTGCGCGAGTAAAAGGCGCAGTGAAAGGTATTAAAGGTATTTCATTATTTGTCGTGCCAAAATTTTTAGTGAACCATGACGGCACTTTGGGTGAGGATAATGAGGTGGCGCTAGCGGGTTTGTTTCACAAAATGGGTGGTCGCGCTCACACCTCAACAGCCTTAAGCTTTGGTGAAAAAAATGGCTCAGTGGGCTACTTAGTGGGTGAAGAGAATCAAGGGCTTAAGTACATGTTTCATATGATGAATGAGGCACGTATTATGGTGGGTACTAGCGCTGCAACACTCGCGGTTGCCGGTTATCAATATTCGCTTGATTACGCAAAAAACCGTCCACAAGGGCGCTTGCCATCATGCAAAGATCCACTTTCTCCCATGGTTAATATTATTGAACACGCCGATGTTCGCCGTATGTTACTCGCACAAAAGGCCTATGCTGAAGGCGCACTTGCACTGGTGCTTTATGGCTCACAACTGAGCGATGACGAAAAAACGGCCCCCACAATTGAAGCACGACAAGATGCACAAGAGTTATTAGACTTTTTAACGCCAATTATAAAAACCTGGCCGTCAGAATATGGTACTAAAGCTAACGACTTAGCTATTCAAGTCTTGGGTGGACATGGTTATATTAACGAGCATCCTGTTGAATTGTTTTATCGTGACAATCGCTTAAATGCTATTCATGAAGGCACCACAGGAATTCAGTCATTAGATTTATTAACCCGTAAAGTACCGATGAATAAAATGGCCGGCTACACAGCAACTATAGCCGAAATTTATAGAACCATTGAACAAGCAAAACCCTATAAAAATTTAGCTGAATTTTCTAGCCAACTCAGTGCTGCTGTTGAGACCTTAAAACAAACAACTCAAGTGGTATTAGGTGCAATGTCGACCGGCAATATCGATTTGGCTTTAGCTAACTCAGTAAAGTACCTTGAATTTTTTGGTCACGTTATTGTCGCCTGGTTATGGTTAAAGCAAGGCATAGTGGCCAGCGAAGCACTGAGTAAACAACCGCATCAAAGCGATGAGGACTTTTATCACGGAAAGCTACAAGCATTACAGTATTTTTATCGCTTTGAGTTACCAAAAATAGCGCTATGGTCGAGTATTTTAGCAAATGCAGACAGTACAACCTATGACATGAAAGTAGACTGGTTTTAAAGCTTAACTGGCCTTAAATAACTATCTACTTACATAACTATGTACTTAAATAACCAGGGTCTTAATAATCATGCGCTTAAAAGGAAATTTACTATGCCAACCATAATAACAAAAGATCAATTAGCCAATTACATTGGTTTTGAAGCTGAGCCAACCCCTTGGCACCAAATAACGCAGGCACAAATTAATCAATTTGCGGATTGCACCCTAGATCATCAATTTATCCATATTGATGAAGAAAAGGCAAAAGCAACGCCATTTGGCGCAACCATAGCCCATGGCTTTTTATCTTTATCAATGCTTTCTCATTTTGCGGAAGACTTCAGTGTCATTATTGAGGGTTTCTATATGGGCTTAAACGCGGGTTTTGACAAAGTCAGGTTCTTGCAACCGGTTAAGGTAAATAGTCGGGTTAGAGCACATGCTAAAACGCTAGCGATTGAAGAGAAAAAACCAGGGCAATATCGTTTATCGACACAAGTGACGGTTGAAATTGAAGGTTGTGACACACCGGCATTAGTGGCGGAATGGCTTTCAGTGCAAATGGTGAAATAAGCTTATCTATCGTCTCAATGTGAACTATTAATAAACAACCAATTAAAGCATGTTAAGGAAGTATTATGCCAATAAGTTTTGAAGGTAAGGTCGCCATTGTTACGGGCGCGGGTAATGGTTTAGGCCGTTCACACGCCTTAGCACTTGCCGCACGTGGTGCAAAAGTGCTGGTTAATGACTTAGGTGGTGCGCGCGATGGTAGCGGTGCATCGTCACAAGCCTCTGAAGAAGTGGTGCGTTTAATTACAGAAAATGGCGGTGAAGCTATCAGTCACGGTGCTAACGTTGCCAATTTTGATGAAGTACAAGACATGGTTAACCAAGCTATGGACAAATGGGGTCGTGTTGATATCTTGATTAATAATGCCGGTATTTTACGTGATAAATCTTTTGCTAAAATGAGCTTAGATGACTTTAAACTGGTGATGGATGTTCATGTTATGGGCTCAGTTAATTGTACTAAAGCGGTTTGGGACATCATGCGCGAACAAAACTATGGCCGTATCGTGATGACCACCTCTTCAAGCGGTATGTACGGTAATTTCGGTCAAGCAAATTACGGCGCGGCAAAAATGGCGGTGTTAGGTTTAATGAATACTTTAGTACTTGAAGGCGCAAAAAATAATATTCGCGTCAATGCCCTAGCGCCAACTGCAGGCACACGTATGACGGAAGATTTAATGCCGGCAGAAATTGTCCAAGCTTTTGCACCTGAAGCGGTAACAGCCGCTCTGTTAACACTGTGTGATGACGATGCCCCTAATCGCTTTATTTTATGTGCTGGCGCAGGCGGCTATTCAAGTGCCAGTATCGTTGAAACCCAGGGTTGTTTTATTGCCGAGCAAAACCAAAATCCTGAAACTGTACGTGAACAATGGCCCGAGTTAACTAATCAAACTGGCCAAACGACATTAGCGTCAGGTGCCAAACAAGGTGAAAAGTTTGTTTTAAAAGCCATGGCTTTTATGAAATCACAACAAAAAGCAAGAAAATAGTTACGCGTTGCTATTTGGCTAAATAACTATCTACTAATTATCAAAGACTTAATAGGGATTTATCATGAGAGAAGCCGTTATTGTATCAGTAGCTCGTACGCCCATTGGCAAGGCGTACCGTGGCGCATTTAATGATTTATCAGCACCAACATTGGCTGCTGTGGCGGTAAAAGCTGCCGTAGAACGGGCAGGAATTGATGTAAATGAAATTGAAGACTGTATTTTTGGTGCCGCGTTGACACAAGGTAATCAAGGGATGAACTTTGCTCGTCAAGTGGCTATGGCGGCCGAGTTACCGGTTTCTGTTGCCGGTATGACAATTGATAGACAATGTTCATCAGGTTTAATGTCGATAGCAACCGCGGCAAATCATATTGTCTGCGATGGCGCACAAGTGATGGTTGCCGGTGGTTGTGACTCTATTAGTTTAGTGCAAAACGACAAAATGAATATGCATCGCCTGGTTGACCCCAGTGTAAAAGCCTATCGCCCAGCGATATATATGCCTATGCTAGATACTGCAGAAGTGGTAGCTAATCGTTATGATATATCAAGAGCAGCACAAGATGCTTATGCACTTAAATCTCAACAACGCACGGCAGCCGCACAAGCCGAGAATAAGTTTGATGATGAAATTGTGCCAGTTACAGCAACAAAATTAGTGATGGACAAAGCAACAGGTGCTATCAGTAAAGTAGAAGTTACCTTAACGCAAGATGAAGGCAACCGCCCATCAACTCATATGGCAGGTTTATCGGCGTTGAAAGCAGTAAAAGAACATGGTTCAATAACCGGTGGCAATGCGTCACAGTTATCTGATGGTGCAGCCGCTGTGGTATTAATGGAGCGTGAGTTAGCCGAGCAGCGCGGACTTAAGCCATTAGGCGTTTATCGCGGCATGGCCGTTGCGGGTTGTGAACCTGATGAAATGGGTATTGGTCCCATTTATGCGATACCAAAATTACTAGCGCGTAATAAGCTAACTATGGACGATATTGGTTTATGGGAAATTAACGAAGCCTTTGCCGTACAAGTTTTATATTGTGCTCAAAAGCTGGGTATTCCAGAAGATCGTCTGAATGTAAATGGCGGTGCTATTTCAATTGGTCATCCATACGGCATGAGCGGCACGCGTATGGTTATGCATGGATTAATTGAAGGTAAACGACGCGGTGCAAAATATGTCGTGATCAGCATGTGCATTGGTGGTGGTCAAGGTGCAGCAGGTTTATTTGAAGTACTGTAAATATTAAAAGCAATGTAGCACGGCAGTAAAATAATAATAAGGTGGCTTAAAAAGTCACTTAAAAAATCAACAATTGGGGAGAGAATAAAATGGAAAGAATTTGGCTTGAAAAAAGTTACCCAAAGGGTCTAGCATTTGAAATAGATCCAGACAAATATAACTCTTTGGCAGATTTGTTTTTAAAATACACCAAACTTTATCAAAACAATACCGCATTTATTAATATGGGTGCCAGCATTTCTTATCAAGAACTTGCACAACAAGCTAACGACTTTGCTGCTTATTTGCAACAAGATTTAGGATTAGTTAAAGGCGATAAATTTGCCATTATGATCCCAAATACCCTGCAATATCCTATCGCATTATTTGGCGCATTGATTGCCGGACTCACTGTGGTTAATGTCAATCCGCTTTATACCGCGCGTGAATTACAACACCAATTAAAAGACTCGGGCGCAAAAGGCATTCTTATTCTCGAAAACTTTGCTCATGTACTTGCCGCCGTTATTGATAAAACGGACGTAGAGCAGGTTATTATTACCGGTGTCGGTGACAGGTTGAGTAAAATTAAAGGCGCTATAATTAATGGCGTACTAAAGTATGTTAAGAAACAAGTACCCGCGTACCATTTACCTCAAGCAGTAAAATTTAATCGGGCAATGGCAAAAGGCGCGGCGCTTAATTTTACGCCGGTTGAGGTGGTGGGTACTGATTTAGCTTTTTTACAATATACTGGCGGCACAACCGGACCTTCAAAAGGCGCGATGTTAACCCACCGTAATATGGTTGCTAACCTTGAGCAATCTAATGCGGCGACTAAAAATGTTTACGAGGTTGGCAAAGAAATTATGGTTACCGCGTTACCGCTTTATCATGTTTATGCCTTAACCTCTAACTGTCTGTGTTTTATCCCCTTTGGTGGCACTAATCTATTAATTACTAATCCTAGAGATATGGCCGGTTTTGTTAAAGAATTAGCTAAATATCCTTTTACCGTCATAACCGGTGTAAACACTTTATTTAATGGTTTGTTACATACCCCAGGTTTTGACAAACTTGACTTTAGTCCACTAAAACTTGGTTTTGGGGGGGGTATGTCTGTGCAACGTCCCGTCGCAGAACTTTGGGAAAAGGTTACTGGCACACGTTTATTAGAAGGTTACGGCTTAACTGAATGCGCACCCTTAGTGACGATGAGCCCCTATAACCAAGAAAACTACAATGGTTCTATCGGCATTCCTGTTTCTTCAACAGATATTCGTTTAGTCGATGATGATGGTATGGATGTTGCGCTAGGACAGCCGGGTGAAATGTGGGTAAAAGGCCCACAAGTGATGAAAGGTTATTTTAATCGTCAAGCCGCCACTGATGAAGTATTAAAAGACGGTTGGTTAGCAACCGGTGATATCGCCACCATGGACGAAAATGGCTTTTTTAAGATTGTCGATCGTAAAAAAGACATGATTATTGTCTCTGGTTTTAACGTTTTTCCAAATGAAATAGAAGAAGTTCTTGTGATGCACCAAGGGGTACTTGAAGCGGCAGCCATTGGTGTTAAAAACGATGCTAGCGGTGAAGCAGTAAAAGTGTTCATTGTTAAAAAAGATCCTAACTTAACCGAACAAGATATTTTTGATCACTGTCATGAAATGCTAACCAATTATAAACGTCCTAAGTTTGTAGAATTTATCGATGAATTACCCAAGAGCAATGTCGGCAAAGTGCTGCGAAAAGAATTACGCAGCTAAACCGTTAAATCAATACTATTTGCCACTATCGGCTTAATAAAAATTAACCACTGCTTTATCTGGTTATCAGGCTTTATTAATCAGGCTCTGTATATTCAGTAAAGCAGATAACTAGGAGAAATATAATGACTACTTATACCGCAATTAATTTAATCGCTCGTCCAGGTACTGGCCCCATTGGCCCAGAACTATTTGAGGTTGTGCAAGTCGCCATGCCAACCGTTGGAGAAGGGCAGTTTTTAGTAAAACAAAACCATATGTCGCTTGACCCAGCCATGTTTGGTTGGATGAGTGCTGACACCGAAAGTTATATTCCGCCGGTGGCATTAGGCGATGTGATGCGCAGTTCAGGCATTGGCGAAGTCGTCGAAAGTCAACATGCTGACTTTAAAGTGGGCGACCGTGTTATGGGCATGATGGGCTGGAAAGAATATCACTTAAGTGACGGTGCAGGCTTGAACAAAGTGGCTGCGCCACTGCCAGATGAAGCGATTTTATCGGTATTTGCTTTACCGGGCTTAACCGCCACACAAGGTTTGTACAGTATAGGTAAGCCAAAAAGTGGTGAAACCCTGGTTGTTTCTGGTGCGGCAGGCTCGGTTGGTTCAATTGTCGGGCAGTTAGCTAAAGCGGATGGCCTTAGAGTTATTGGTGTGGTTGGCAGTGATGAAAAAGCCGATTGGATTGTTAACGAATTAGGCTTTGACGGTGCTATTAATTATAAAACAGATAATTTAGCTGAAAAATTAGCCGAACTTACCCCAAATGGTGTTGACGTTTACTTTGAAAATACGGGTGGCCCAATACAGCACCATGTCTTTGAAAGAATGAATGCGCATGGTCGTATTGTTGTTTGTGGCTTAATTGCTGATTATCCAAAACAAAACCCTGACTTAGCGCCAAATTGGATCCCGATCATCAAAAAGCGTTTGACGATACAAGGTTTTACCATGCCAGATCATTTTGGTGAAATTCCAGCCTTATTAACCAAGCTGACCCCTTACGTGATGCAAGGAAAAATCAAACATCGTGCGCACGTTTTAGAAGGGCTTGAGTCAGCAATTACAGGCTTGAACTTATTCTTTACGGGTAAAAACAAAGGCAAGTTAATCGTTAAAATTTAACCAGTTAGCGAATAATTTTTGCTTGTAAATATTTGCTATAGCCATAAAATTATCCTTGTACTTTAGCGTTCAGCGCCAGGTTTTCGTAATCTTGTACCTGAAAAGGATGATTGGCTGGCACTTTTAAGCTGAAAAGTATCGTTACTATTGACTTTATTTAAGGCTTCATTAAAAGGCTTTATTAAAATATGGTTTAAAGAGAAGTCTTAACCTAAATCTAAGGAAATTAAAATGAGTATATCGGTGTTCAAGCCGTACTAACCGATTTGCTCATTATTAAATTAGGCAATATTTATGAGTGAAATTAAAAGCCATTATCGTAACTGCAATATTTGTGAAGCCATGTGTGGTTTGGAAATTAAGTATCAAGATAAAAAAATAATTTCCATTAAAGGCGATCAAAAAGACCCCTTTAGTAAAGGTTACCATTGCTCAAAAGCAATGGCCTTACAAGATTTTTACCAAGATAAAGATCGTTTAAAAACGCCGATAAGACGCACCGAAAACGGTTGGGAAGACATTTCATGGCAAGCCGCCTTTACTGAAATCGCTGAAAAACTCAAGGCGAGCCAAGCTCAACATGGTAAAAATGCCTTAGCCTTGTATTTAGGTAATCCCAATGCCCATAACCTGGGTAATACGCTATTTTTAAAACCCTTCATTAAAGCGTTAGGCACGCTTAATCGTTTCAGTTCTGCTTCAACCGACCAAATGCCGCACCATGTTGCAGCTAACTTTATGTTTGGCGCCGGCATGCTGATTCCCATCCCTGATATTGACCGCACTGATTTTATGCTCATTATTGGTGCTAATCCGGTGGTTTCTAACGGCAGTATGATGACAGCGCCCAATGTTATTGGCCGTTTAAAAGCGATTCAAAAACGTGCGGGTAAAGTGGTGGTGATAGACCCTCGCAGAACCCATACCGCCAAAGTAGCTGACCAGCATTTATTCATTCGTCCAGAGAAAGATGCCTTATTACTACTGGCGATGATCAACCGTGTTTTCGCCACTAATTCGCTAAACTTACGCCACTTAGATAACCAAGTTAAGGGTATTGATGGACTTGAGCAACTAGCAAAAAGCTATTGTGCAGAGACTGTTGCTGAGTTTGTTGGTATTGAGGCGGAAAAAATTTGTAGCTTAGCCGATGAGTTTATGTCGGCAAATTCAGCCGTGTGTTACAGCCGCATGGGGGCATCAACACAAACCTTTGGTGGTTTATGTCAATGGCTAACCAATGCACTGAATATCATTACTGGTAATTTTGACCGTGCAGGCGGGGCGATGTTTCCTCAACCCGCTTTTGATTTATTAAGAAATCATAAAAAAGGGCATAAAAGCTCATTTGGTCAGCATCATACCCGAGTGCGAAAATTGCCGTTTTTTAATGGTGAATTCCCCGTCGCTGCGCTAGCCGAAGAAATTCAGACCCAAGGTGAAGGCCAAATTAAAACCTTGATCACCATTGCTGGCAATCCGGTGCTTTCTAGTCCTAGTGGTCATAAATTAGCAGAAGCCTTTAAAGAGTTAGACTACATGGTTTGCGTTGATATTTATTTAAATGAAACCACCCAATATGCCAATATTATTTTACCGGCGACCACAGGTATTGAAAATTCTCACTATGATATTTTCTTTAACTCTTTTTCTGTGCGAAATACCGTAAAATATTCAGCGCCATTATTTGAAAAAGAAGACGGCCAACGCAACGATTATGAAATATTAAAAGAACTAACCGCCAGAATGACAGATACAGTCATTCCAGAGCATCTTAAAAACCTGACGCCAGAAATTATCTTAGACACGGAGTTGAAAAACGGCCCCTATGGTGAGCAAGGTTTAAGTTTACAAAAACTTATTGATAACCCACATGGCATAGATATTGGGCCTTTAATGCCGTGTATAACTGAGCGAATTAAAACCACTGACGGTAAAGTAGATTTATTGCCGCAACTCTATGTTGACGATTTACCTCGGCTAAAAGCAGTGATGTCAAAGCCTGCTCGTTATAATGACTACCCGTTTGACTTAATCGGTCGGCGCTTGGTAAAAAGTCATAACACTTGGACACAAAACTCAGCACGTTTAGTGAAAGGTAAAAACCCATGCACATTAGAAATTCATCCCGAAGATGCAAAAATATTGGGCATAGCCAATGGACAGTTAGTCAGTGTTAGCTCGATTTCGGGCCAAGTGCTGATTAATGCGGCTATTACCGATGATATTCAACGCGGTGTTGTGAGCATGCCGCAAGGCTGGGGGCATAACCAAAAAAACACGAATATGTCGGTAGCAGCGACACAACCTGGTGTCAGTATAAATGATTTAACTGATGTTAATCGGGTCGACACATTAACAGGTAACGCGGCGCTTAATGGCACACCAGTCGCAGTTAAACTTGCCATGTAGGAGGATACTAAAAATAAACTCACTGAGTGTTTGCTCTTATTTAGCTTAAGACGATATTATTAGCCTTAAGCGTTTTGTAAATATAAAAGCAATCAGCAGACACGCCAGATCTTTTTCCGGTCTGAGTAATTATTGAGTCCGACAGTTATATTAATCCATCAATTTTTAATGGCGCCTAACATTACAGGGCATCATCTTTATAGGGAAAACCATGTTTAACAGTACAGAAAATTATATTGCATCAGACGAACTTCGCTTAGCGGTAAACGCAGCAATTACCTTAGAAAAACCATTATTGATCAAAGGCGAGCCGGGTACGGGTAAAACCCAGCTAGCAGAAGAATTAGCAAAGTCACTTAATTGTAAATTATATCAATGGCATATTAAATCGACCACTAAAGCACAGCAGGGCTTGTATGAATATGACGCCGTGTCGCGTTTACGTGATAGCCAATTAGGTGATGAACGGGTTAATGATATTTCAAATTATATTATTAAAGGCAAACTTTGGCAGGCATTTGAAGAAGAACAACGCCCGATATTATTAATTGATGAAATAGACAAAGCCGATATAGAATTTCCCAATGATTTATTGCAAGAGCTTGATAAGATGGAGTTTTTTGTTTATGAAACTCAACAGGTGATCAAAGCAAAACAACGGCCGATTATTATTATTACCTCCAATAATGAAAAAGAGCTACCCGATGCATTTTTGCGCCGCTGCTTCTTTCATTACATTAAATTTCCAACCAAAGTAGAGATGGAACAAATTATTGCCGTTCATCACCCGCATGTAAAACAAGACTTGTTAGCGCATACTTTAGAGGTGTTTTTTGATCTTAGGGAGGTGCAAGGTATTAAGAAAAAACCGTCAACGTCTGAGTTAATTGACTGGTTAAAACTGCTAGTTGCCGACGATGTTGCTCAAGATGTACTGATCAATAAAAAGTCAGACATCATTCCTTTATTTGGCGCCTTACTTAAAAATGAGCAAGATGTGTCATTACTCGAAAAGCTCGCTTTTATTAGTCGCAGAAACAGGCAATAAACGTGTTTATAGATTTATTTTTAACCCTTAGAAAGCACAAAGTACCGGTGAGTTTGCGCGAGCTCTTAGATCTTATTGCGTTACTAAAAAAAGGCGTAGTTTTTGCCGATGTTGAAGCCTTTTATCATTTAGCTAAAATTGTGATGGTTAAAGACGAGATCCATTATGACAAGTTTGATGGTGCATTCGCTGAATATTTTGACGGTGTGCAAAAGATCGATATTTTCGACAAGGTTGTACCGGATGAATGGCTAAGAAAAAAGTTTGAAAGCCAACTCAGTCAAGAAGAGAAAGACAAGTTAAAGGCCTTGGGTGGTCTTGACGAATTAATGAAAACCTTAAAAGAGCGCCTTGCAGAGCAAGAAAAACGACACGAAGGTGGTAACAAATGGGTTGGTACCGGCGGTAAATCACCGTTTGGCGCCTATGGCTATCACCCAGAAGGTATTCGTGTGGGTCAAGACGGTAATCGTAATAACCGAGCGGTAAAAGTGTGGGATAAACGCGAGTTTAGAAACTTTGACCAAGATAAAGAACTCGGTACGCGCAATATCAAACTTGCGCTTAAAAAACTGAGAAAATTTGCTCGTACTGGCGCCAGTGAAAAACTTGATATTAATACCACTATACGTTCTACTGCAAAAAATGGTGGCTTACTCGACGTGCATATGGAGCCTGAGCGTCATAATTCGGTAAAAGTATTAATGTTTTTTGATATTGGCGGCTCTATGGATGAATACATTCATACCTGTGAAGAGCTATTCTCAGCGGCGCATACTGAGTTTAAACACCTTGAATTTTTCTATTTTCATAATTGTGTTTACGAAAGTTTATGGAAAGACAACAGCCGTCGTCGTACTAACACCGTTGATCTAGAAGAGATAATACGAACCTTTGGCAGTGATTATAAGGTGCTTTTTGTCGGTGACGCTACCATGGGGCCTTATGAAATAATTGCCCCAGGTGGCAGTGTTGAACATTGGAATAAAAAAGCCGGCATTGATTATATGCAACGAATTTTGGGGCATTTTAATAAGGTGGCATGGTTAAACCCACAACCAGAAAATCAATGGGATTATCATCAGTCAATTTCAATTATTAAAGGATTAATTGACGACAAAATGTTTCCACTAACGGTTGACGGTATAGGTCGTGCTATTAAAGAAGTAAGCTAAAGACTCATGTAAGTATAAATAAAAAGTCCAATCTATATAGGCCCTACAGAGAAACTACGAGTGATAATCTAGCCTTGGACAATTTTTTGTAGGTCGGACTTTAGCCCGTCACCGTTAAGCGGGTGATTAATGCTATTGGCCAAAAAACATCGGCAGCAGGTATTATTTTTCTTAATCAGTCTTAATACCAAAAGCCGTTAAATTTCATTTAACCTGATGGACTGAAGTCCATCCTACATAGAGCCTACGGGTGATAATCTAGCCTTGGACAATTTTTTTGTAGGTTGGACTTTAGTCCGACAACCGTTAAGCGAGTATTGTTTTTTTATCAGTATTAATACCAAAAGCCGTTAAATTTCATTTAACTCGATGGACTGAAGTCCATCCCACATAGAGCCTACGGGTGACGATGTAGATTCAGGTGATTTTTTTGTAGGTCGGACTTTAGTCCGACAACCGTTAAGCGAGTGATTAACGCTATGGGCCAAAAAGCATTGGCAGCGAGTATTGTTTTTCTTAATGAGTCTTAATACCAAAAGCCGTTAAATTTCATTTAACTTGATGGACTGAAGTCCATCCTACATAGAGCCTACGGGTGACTATGTAGATTTAGGTGATTTTTTTGTAGGTCGGACTTTAGTCCGACAACCGTTAAGCGGGTGATTAATGCTATTGGCCAAAAAGCATTGGCAGCGGATATTATTTTTCTTAATGAGTCTTAATACTAAAAGCAGTTAAATTTCATTTAACCTGATGGACTGAGGTCCATCCTAGGTTTACACCTAGATGGTTTCTGTATAGGGCCTTACTACAGATGATGATTATGCACTTAAACTAACGTTCTGATTTAAGTGCATAGGCAGGTATATCAAGCGGTTTTAAAAAATTTCTATAAAGCGATAACCATAGCTGCATCAAGGGCAATTGCCGCATCTAAGGTCGCTAAAATATCTTTTCTTGTTTTTAACTTAGTACCGTGATGCGCATCCATATTCAATGTCAGCATATGAGTAGCAGCTGCCTTCGCTGTTGTCATTAACTGTTCTGGTTCTACTAAGGTATCTAAAAACCCAGCTAAAACTGCTGTTTCTGGCGAGAATAATTCTGCATTAATCACCGAGCGGGTTAAATAGTTAGTGGGTATGCGATTGCGTGCTATTTCAATGCCGGCTTGGTGCATAGTCATACCAATGGTGACTTCGTTTAAGCCGATTTTAAATTTACCTAAACTGCCGATACGATAATCACAACTCAGTAATAAAAATGCCCCCTTAGCAATAGCATGACCAGAACATGCCCCGATAATTGGTAAAGGAAATGACAACATACGACGAGACAAAGTAGAACCTGCGGTAACTAAGGCCACCGCTGATTCTGAACTTTCTTTCATGGTTTTTAAGTCAAATCCAGCAGAGAATATACCGGGTTGAGCGGTTAAAATAACCACAGCACCGGCGGATTCAGCTTGATCTAAAGCGTCATTTATTTCGGCTATCACTTGGTGAGAAATAGCGTTAACTTTGCCATTTTTTAAAGTGATTGTTGCAATTTTTTCATTAATGTCTAAATCGATTAATTCCACGGTTCTTCCTAAAGTTATCTAATTTGAATGAAATGGCCTTGCAAACCAAAACCTGTTGCTTTTTGGTCGGATGCCTTTGTTAATGTTAACAAAATAAGTTTGGGTTATGGTGTGATTTGCTCATAACCCCAGGTTTTCGGTCATTGCTAATATAATTGCCATCATAGTATCAGCGGCACTGAAACAATCGCCAGCAAAAAATATGCGTTTGTTTAAAAATTTTAAATGGATTAAAAATAGTGTTATATCTCATTGGCAATATAGCGATTAAGTGTTGCTCTTTTTTTTAAGATTATTTAAAAAAGGTCACCGCATTGGTCATATCTTCACGCTCAGTTCGGGTGTTATTTACGGCAGCGCTTTCATCAGCATAACCAAATGACATACCAAATAAAATGCCACGCTGTTCTGGTAAGTTAAGTGCTGCTTTTATGGGATCGGGGAATTGGCCCAGAGCACCTTGCATACAAGATGACAAGCCATGCTCTGCGAGTATTAATGAAAGCGTTTGGGCATAAATACCCAGATCAACGGCTCCCATAATATCTAAATATTTATCCATGGTAAAAAAAGCAACGTGAGGAGCATCAAAAAAGCTCCAGTTTCGTATCATCGCACGCTGTCGGCCTTGCTTATCTTCTCGGGTCACGCCAATAGCACTATAAAGTGCATTCGCTGAACCAAATTGGCGATCTCGATGAACGCCTTCATATTTAGGTAGCCAGTTAAAATCAGGATTGGGTGCAGCACCCTTCATAACGGTTGAGATCAGAGCGTTTTTTAATTGCTCTTTCTTCTCACCAGACACTACACAGGTTTGCCAAGGTTGCACATTACAGTTTGAAGGCGCCTGCTGTGCTTGTGTAAAAATGGATTCCAGTAATGGTTGTGGTATGGGTTTATCCAAATAAGCACGGGTAGAGTAGCGTTTTTCTAACAGGGCAATCACTGACATAACAGGTCCTTTATAATGATTTAAAATAGCGGATGATTAATTTGCTGCTTGAATCTAAGTTTAATGTGAAGCTAGTTTAATTTGAATCTAAGCTTAATAATAACCTACAGCATAAAAGCATGCTTGTAGTGTTACTTATGCTAAAGCCGATGTTTTTATAACACCAATGAATATTTTTAATAAGACGGTATTATAAAAACATATAGTAGTGACGATATATAAGATAAAACGGCACTAAACTAGACGTTAGTTAAGTAAGTTACAATCTATCTTGACACTAGTCAAATTATAGATGTATTTGATGATTTGTTGTATACGAAAACATAATAGTAGGTAATGAAAAATATTCATTGGTTTTATAACTGTCTTGTGAACAGCATAAAATTATAAGACTACTCGCTATGATGGGCAGAAGACTGTTGATTATTAGAGGTTAAGGTTAAATAAATTAAGTGTGACATGCTTTTTCAATGTTATTTTATTTAAAAGTAATCTAAAAAATTTAATTTCTCGTACTGGTAGTACCACTGTGTTATTTTCAATGGTAGTAAAGTTAATTTCTATTAAAAAAGACTGAATCTAATAATAACTGGAGAATAAATAAATGCCTGAGTATAAAGCCCCGATTAGAGATATAAAGTTTGTTATGCAAGAGTTGTTAGACTGCAACAAGCATTACCAAGAACTTGGTTATTCTGATGCCAGTGAAGATATGGTTGATGCTATTCTTAGCGAAGCTGCCAAATTTACTGAGCAGGTTATTGCACCCATTAATCAAATAGGTGATCAACAAGGTTGTACATGGACCGATGGCGTAGTAACCACACCAGACGGTTTTAAAGATGCTTATAAGCAATATGTTGACGGTGGTTGGCCAACATTATCTCAAAGCGTAGAGTTTGGCGGTCAAGGCTTGCCACATTCATTGAATGGCGCGATCAGCGAAATGATGTCAGCAGCGAATCATAGTTTTGCTATGTATCCTGGTTTAAGTCATGGTGCAATGGCTACCATTGAAGCGCATGGTACTGATAAACAAAAACAACAATTTATGCCAAACCTAGTTGAAGGCAGCTGGACGGGCACTATGTGTTTAACTGAAGCGCATTGTGGTACCGATTTAGGCATGTTGCGCACCAAAGCAGAACTAACAGACGATGGTAGCTATTCATTAACCGGCTCAAAAATATTTATTTCAGCGGGTGAGCATGATTTGTCTGACAACATTGTGCATATCGTTATTGCCCGTATTCCAGGTTCGCCTGAAGGTAGTAAAGGTATTTCTCTTTTCATCGTACCAAAATTTAACGTCAACGATGATGGCACGATAGCGGATAAAAACGCGGTAAGTTGTGGTTCTATTGAACACAAAATGGGTATCAACGCTAACGCAACTTGTGTGATTAATTTTGATAATGCTAAAGGCTATTTAATTGGTGAAGTTAACCGCGGTTTAAACTGTATGTTTACCTTTATGAACGCAGCGCGCTTGGGTGTGGCACTTGAAGGTACGGCAGCAACAGAAGCGTCTTTTCAAGGGGCATTAGCTTATGCTAAAGACCGTTTGCAAATGCGATCAATTAGCGGTGTTAAAAACCCAAATGGTCCGGCAGACCCGATTATTGTGCATCCAGATGTACGTAGAATGTTGTTAACGCAAAAATCTATTGCTGAAGGCGGCCGAGCGTTATTGGGTTATTTGTCACAGTTAGTTGATGTAACACATGCCGAAAAAGATGCAGCCAAAGTAGCAGACGCTGAAACAAGACTTGCCTTGTTAACGCCGATAGCTAAAGCCTTGTTGAGTGAATTAGGCTTTGAGTGTACCAGTCATGGTATACAAGTATTAGGTGGTCACGGCTTTATCAAAGAATGGGGCATGGAACAATTAGTGCGCGATACTAAAATAAGTTGCATATATGAAGGCACTACCGGTATTCAAGCCTTAGATTTACTTGCGCGTAAAATTTTAGGCAGTAAAGGCGCCATTTTAAAACCTTTCATGACTGATATTGGCGCATTCTGCCAACAGCATGCAGGTAATCCAGAAATGGCAGAGCATATTCAAGCACTAGGGGCTTATTCTCAGCAATGGCAAGAATTAACCGCTGACGTAGGTAAAAAAGCCATGAGCAACGCAGATGAAATTGGCGGCGCATCAGTCGACTATTTGATGTTTGCTGGCTATGTTACTTTAGCTTATTTCTGGGCAAGAATGGCTGCAGTGGCTGAAGATAAATTAAAAAATAGCGATGAAGATAAAGCGTTTTACCAAGCAAAAATTAAAACAGCAAATTTTTACTTTAAACGCATACTGCCACGTGCAAAAGGGCACGCCGCTTGTATTGAAGGTGGTGTTGATTCAATTATGGCATTAGCGAGTGAAGACTTCGCTTTTTAATTGCTTGAAATAGTAATGTTTTACTAAAAAATATAGCAGAAACACTTAGCGTTGAAAGCCTCTTTTTTCGCTAAGTCATTCATGGTTATGTCTTGTTTAATAGCAATACATAACCATTTTACCTTATATCAGGTGTTATACCACTTTCATTAAATTTGTGATCTTGTTGTGCGCAGAGAAAATGCATCAGGGCAAGACGCTTGATTGAGCAATAGCTGGCTATTGTGATTGAGAGCACCGTAGCCTTGGTGTATTTTAACCA
>NZ_JACGVK010000044.1:0-787 GCF_014077185.1 Colwellia sp. MB02u-10 | reverse complement strand
TGAACTCGTTTCCCTTTATCTACAACACCCGCCCTTAAATACTTTCCAATCAATCGCATCAAGGCTTTATCGTTTATTTTACAGCCGAGTTTATGCATGAGTAAATCATGATTGACGCGGTCAAAGAATTTAGATAAATCAACATCTACTGCGATCTTGTGACCTAATTTAATACATGCCTGTATATGCTTTACCGCTTGAGCCGCATTGCGACCTGGTCGGAAGCCATAACTGTGTGCAGAAAATTCAGGATCGAATATTGGGTTAAGGACTTGATGGATTGCTTGTTGGATAATACGATCGATGATCGTTGGTATACCCAGCAAGCGTTTTCCACCATCAGGTTTCGGTATTTCGACTCGTAATGCGGGTTGAGGACGATATGTCCCGTTGATGAGTTGCGCTTTGATGGCGTCCCAATTTGCTTGCGCATACTTTGGAAAATCATCAATGCTCATTCCATCAACCCCAGCGCTGCCAAGCTAAGTCGAGATTTGTTGCCGCTAAAACTTGTTCAAATAAATTGTCATGTAAGGTTGGTGTTATTATGTCATGCTCAATAGAGGCAAAACCTGACGGCAATAAAGACCTATCAAAATGCATAAATGTTCCTCCTTTAGTTAATGTTCTGGCCTTCACCATGTCCCAACCATTACGATGGACGTTGGGCTACTATGCCGTCTGCTGACTTCTGCTTAATCACTTTGAAAGTTACCCATCGAAGCGCTATCGTTATCCATCTATTCGCTTTCTTCAATTGATGGATATTGAAGAACCAAGACACTTG
>NZ_JACGVK010000043.1:0-386 GCF_014077185.1 Colwellia sp. MB02u-10 | reverse complement strand
ATAGTAGAGATTGGGACCCTACTTTGACCGTAATAACTGTCATATTTGGAGCGGCTGACGAGACTCGAACTCGTGACATTCACGTTGGCAACGTGATGCTCTACCAGCTGAGCTACAGCCGCTTCGAATTTTTTACAATACATCCAACTGATAATAATCAGTAATGGTACCCGAGGCCGGACTTGAACCGGCACACTCTTACAAGCGAGGGATTTTAAATCCCTTGTGTCTACCAATTCCACCACTCGGGCATCGAGAGTATTTTTTATAGTAGAGATTGGGACCCTACTTTGACCGTAATAACTGTCATATTTGGAGCGGCTGACGAGACTCGAACTCGTGACATTCACGTTGGCAACGTGATGCTCTACCAGCTGAGCTACAGC
>NZ_JACGVK010000042.1:0-635 GCF_014077185.1 Colwellia sp. MB02u-10 | reverse complement strand
CATAAACTCGGCTGTAAAATAAACGATAAAGCCTTGATGCGATTGATTGGAAAGTATTTAAGGGCGGGTGTTGTAGATAAAGGGAAACGAGTTCAAACCCAAGAAGGTGTGCCGCAAGGCAGTCCTTTATCGCCATTACTTTCTAATATCATGCTTGACGAGCTTGATAAAACATTAGAAAAGCGAGGTCACTGTTTCGCACGCTATGCCGATGATTTTACCATTTTAGTGAAAAGTCATCGAGCAGGACAGCGTGTTTTAACGAATATTAGTGTGTTTTTACAACGCAAACTCAAATTAGCCGTTAACGAAGATAAAAGTCGTGTTGGCTCAGTAAAAGAAACCAAGTTTTTAGGGTTTAGTTTCAAGCGAGGCCAAATACAAATCTACGACAAAGCACTTGTAAAGTTTAAACAACAAGTACGTCGATTAACAAACCGAAATTGGGGGATAGCGATGAAGAAACAAATTATTCATTTAAACCGTTATTTACGTGGTTGGGGTAACTATTTCTTTATAGCCAATGCTTATCAACTATCCGTAGATTTAGACCATTGGGTTCGTCGTAGAATACGGATGTGCTACTGGCGACAATGGCGAAGGCCCAGAACCAAGGTTAGAAATTTACTTAAGCG
>NZ_JACGVK010000041.1:0-635 GCF_014077185.1 Colwellia sp. MB02u-10 | reverse complement strand
CATAAACTCGGCTGTAAAATAAACGATAAAGCCTTGATGCGATTGATTGGAAAGTATTTAAGGGCGGGTGTTGTAGATAAAGGGAAACGAGTTCAAACCCAAGAAGGTGTGCCGCAAGGCAGTCCATTATCGCCATTACTTTCTAATATCATGCTTGACGAGCTTGATAAAACGTTAGAAAAGCGAGGGCACTGTTTCGCACGCTATGCCGATGATTTTACCATTTTAGTGAAAAGTCATCGAGCAGGACAGCGTGTTTTAACGAATATTAGTGTGTTTTTACAACGCAAACTCAAATTAGTCGTTAACGAAGATAAAAGTCGTGTTGGCTCAGTAAAAGACACCAAGTTTTTAGGGTTTAGTTTCAAGCGAGGCCAAATACAAATCCACGACAAAGCACTTGTAAAGTTTAAACAACAAGTACGTCGATTAACAAACCGAAATTGGGGGATAGCGATGAAGAAACAAATTATTCATTTAAACCGTTATTTACGTGGTTGGGGTAACTACTTCTTTATAGCCAATGCTTATCAACTATCCGTAGATTTAGACCATTGGGTTCGTCGTAGAATACGGATGTGCTACTGGCGACAATGGCGAAGGCCCAGAACCAAGGTTAGAAATTTACTTAAGCG
>NZ_JACGVK010000040.1:0-1249 GCF_014077185.1 Colwellia sp. MB02u-10 | reverse complement strand
AAATTATGCTATGGTTATTCATGCTAGCCTCCGCTTTAGTTGTTTGACACACTAATTATGGCACTGGCTTTTCAAGCTAACCCACGATAGGAGGCTAGCACCTCGTGGGGAGTCATTATGTCTAGCTTTTATTCATCGCGGAGGCGACCTTGTCCAAACTAAAAATGACTCTACTTGAAAACTCTAAAAGTTTTTTTATCGAATCTGTATCAAAAGCAGTACAAGCTGAAACATCAGAGGAGCATTGGAAGTTTGCAATTTTACTTTTAGTGCAAGCAATCGAAACTTGTCTAAAAGAACGACTGAGGTGTACTCAGGATGTATTAATTTATTCAAATATAGATAAGCCTAAACACACAGTTGACTTGTGGCTTGCAATTAGTAGGTTAGAAAAAATATCAAAAATTGAATTTGATGCGTCAGATATTTCATCTATAAAGACAGCATCGGAGCTGAGAAATCAAATTGTACATTTTGAATTTAATTTATCTATTGACCAAATAAAATCTAACTTTGTAACTCTAGTTGGTTTTTATTCGGAGTTTTGCCAAAAGCATTTAGAAGAGGACATTATTGCCGAATTACCTTCCCGTTTAGGTCAAGAGGTAATGAATCTCGATAAATATGTAGATGAGCTTGAACAAAGGGCAAAACACCGAATAGAAAGTGAAGGTATAACCCCTGAAAATGTTTGGCAATGTAGTGCATGTAAAAAAGATTCATTTGTAATCGAAGATGGAATAGATACTTGTTACGTTTGTGGGTATTACGAACCGACTGTTGAATGCGAAAATTGTAATGAGTCAGAACTTGAGAGTGAAATACAAGAAGTTGACTTTGGCAATATGAAAGGTCTTGAAAACTGGAAATCTTTTTGTAGAGGTTGTTATGAAAAACTAGAAACAGACAACCCATATGAAGAGTATTACTAAAGCTAATCGGGTAGCCAGAGGTCTCTAACCTCCAGCCCCCACACCACCCTGCATGCGGCTCCGCACAGGGCGATTCACTAACCATGATGTACTTTTATCCAGATGTCTCGTAGCGCAATTAACCCTTCATCCTTAAGATATTCATTGGTTAATGCCATGTTGACCCCTTTAGTTTTAGAACTTCTCCATGGACCTTTGCTTGTAATACCACAACTTATCGCGAGTCTTTCTGGGACACCTCGCTTAAGTAAATTTCTAACCTTGGTTCTGGGCCTTCGCCATTGTCGCCAGTAGCACATCCGTATTCTACGACGAAC
>NZ_JACGVK010000039.1:0-492 GCF_014077185.1 Colwellia sp. MB02u-10 | reverse complement strand
TAAAAAACAGCTTTCAGATTCTTTGTCTGTTTCGCTTTACCCTACTGCGTTTTGTATTCGCTGTGCGGTTGACGGACTAAAGTCCGACCTACAAAACAATTCCCTAAACCTACATTATCACCCGTAAGCTCGATGTAGGGTGGACTTTAGTCCATCAAGTTTTGAAAAACAGCTGTCAGTTTGAAGTTTTGAGCTGTCAGTTATAAAAAACAGCTTTCAGATTCTTTGTCTGTTTCGCTTTACCCTACTGCGTTTTGTATTCGCTGTGCGGTTGACGGACTAAAGTCCGACCTACAAAACAATCGCCCAAATCTACATTATTACCGGTGGGCTCGATGTAGGTTGGACTTTAGTCCATCAAGTTTTGAAAAACAGTTGTCAGTTTAAAGTTTTGAGCTGTCAGCTATAAAAAACAGCTTTCAGATTCTTTGTCTGTTTCGCTTTACCCTACTGCGTTTTGTATTCGCTGTGCGGTTGACGGACTAAAGTCCG
>NZ_JACGVK010000038.1:0-254 GCF_014077185.1 Colwellia sp. MB02u-10 | reverse complement strand
AGCAGATAATAATAGCTAGCAAGCGGCTGATATTTAGCGTTTATTCAAGCGGGTACTCAATAGCTATAAAACCGCTAAAAAAGACGAAAATCACGCGTGAAATTAACAAGATCCACGCGTCAGCACTTACATCTAGCAGGCAAGTATATTTAGCAGATAATAATAGCTAGCAAGCGGCTGATATTTAGCGTTTATTCAAGCGGGTACTCAATAGCTATAAAACCGCTAAAAAAGACGAAAATCACGCGTGAAAT
>NZ_JACGVK010000037.1:0-329 GCF_014077185.1 Colwellia sp. MB02u-10 | reverse complement strand
GGAAAAGAGTTTACCTACCATGCTCAAATAAAGATGGCTTTGGGTGCGGATAACTATTTTACGCATCATTATCATTGATGGAAGTGTGGGCTAAATTAGAACCATAATGGGCTGATACCTCAGTATTATTATGGTTGGCATAGTTTAGCTGACCATGTTTAGTAAAAATAAATTTATTGCATACTCCATCAAAATATGACAATGTTTTTTGGCAGATACTAAGTTGCTTTTGCTTGAGAAAGAACAGCAACATCCTATTACGTTTGCTAATGGAAAAGAGTTTACCTACCATGCTCAAATAAAGATGGCTTTGGGTGCGGATAACTATT
>NZ_JACGVK010000036.1:0-478 GCF_014077185.1 Colwellia sp. MB02u-10 | reverse complement strand
AAATAATACGCTGTAAATATTTGTTGGCCCATCTTGTTAATAGCTTGCTGTGCGGTTGTCGGACTAAAGTCCGACCTACAAAACAATTGCCTAAATTTATATTGTCACCTGTGGGCTCTATGTCGGTTTGACTTTAGTCCATCAGGTTAAATGAAATTTAACTGTTTTCGCATAAATGCGAACGATAAAAAATAATACGCTGTAAATATTTATTGGCCCATCTCTTTAATAGCTTGCTGTGCGGTTGACGGACTAAAGTCCGACCTACAAAACAATTGTCTAAATTTATATTGTCACCTGTGGGCTCTATGTAGGTTGGACTTTAGTCCATCAGGTTAAATGAAATTTAACTCTTTTTAAAATAATGCCAACTGCAAAAAATAATACGCTGTAAATATTTGTTGGCCCATCTTGTTAATAGCTTGCTGTGCGGTTGTCGGACTAAAGTCCGACCTACAAAACAATTGCCTAAATTTAT
>NZ_JACGVK010000035.1:0-321 GCF_014077185.1 Colwellia sp. MB02u-10 | reverse complement strand
CTGCAAAAATAGTTGGATTGGTTTTTGCGCCTTTTGCAAAAAACGAGACAAGCTATTTTTGTCAGATTGAATTACCTTGTTATTTGATGGTAGCGTAAGAACACTAACGATAACAAGCACTTTACAGCTTAAGGCAGCCCGACCGTAGCAGCAAAAAATGCCCAGCGCCACGACTAACCCAACCTTGAACTTTGAGCCAAACACTAAAGGCTATTTAGCTAATGGCTTTACAGCAATATTGTCTTAAAAATAGTAAAGCCTATTAGCGGTAATAACCAAACCGCTTAGGCGAAAACTTATGAACCACACACCAAACCAATA
>NZ_JACGVK010000034.1:0-251 GCF_014077185.1 Colwellia sp. MB02u-10 | reverse complement strand
CGGGTGACTATGTAGATTTAGGTGATTTTTTTGTAGGTCGGACTTTAGTCCGACAACCGTTAAGCGGGTGATTAATGCTATTGGCCAAAAAGCATTGGCAGCGGATATTATTTTTCTTAATGAGTATTAATACCAAAAGCCGTTAAATTTCATTTAACTTGATGGACTGAAGTCCATCCTACATAGAGCCTACGGGTGACTATGTAGATTTAGGTGATTTTTTTGTAGGTCGGACTTTAGTCCGACAACCG
>NZ_JACGVK010000033.1:0-280 GCF_014077185.1 Colwellia sp. MB02u-10 | reverse complement strand
AATTTCATTTAACCTGATGGACTAAAGTCCATCCTACATTGCATCGACATAAAGCGTACGGGTGATAATGTAGCGTTAGGTACTTGTTTTGTCGGTGTTTCGTAGGACGGACTTTAGTCTGTCAATTGTTAAGCAGGCTAATAAAGTGATCGGAGCAACAAACATTTGCAGCATGTTTTTTTTCGCTCGGCATTATAACAAACACGATTAAATTTCATTTAACCTGATGGACTAAAGTCCATCCTACATTGCATCGACATAAAGCGTACGGGTGATAATG
>NZ_JACGVK010000032.1:0-343 GCF_014077185.1 Colwellia sp. MB02u-10 | reverse complement strand
TATTTGCTAGTCTTTATTATTTAGCCACTTAAAGAAAAGTGGCGGACGCGGCAGGAGTCGAACCTGCGACCGCCTGGTTCGTAGCCAGGTACTCTATCCAGCTGAGCTACGCGTCCTCAAATCAACCTATTATTTATATCTCTGGTTCAAGAGATAACGCACGTTACCCATAATGAGCACTCTGATGCGACCCCACAAAGATAAAAACAAAATGTTGGGGCGAAAAAAAACCAGTCATAAGACTGGTTTTTTCAATGTGGCGGACGCGGCAGGAGTCGAACCTGCGACCGCCTGGTTCGTAGCCAGGTACTCTATCCAGCTGAGCTACGCGTCCGCAATAAAC
>NZ_JACGVK010000031.1:0-299 GCF_014077185.1 Colwellia sp. MB02u-10 | reverse complement strand
CGACGAAATTACTTGCTTCATTCTATGCGTTAACTCACTTAATACTAAAAGTGAATACAATGATTCTGAAATTAATGAATAAGGATCAGTGTATTTAACTTGACGTGGGGAGTCATACCAACGCCCACTTAAGGGGCAAAATATAGTTGGCTAAAATAGGTGAACGGAGTGAATAAAACAGCCAACTTTATTTTGTCCCTCTTTAAGTTCTTGTTATAAGTACATTACACCACTACAGTTTTGACTTTTCTAATGGCACGTACTTATTGTGGAAATATGAAGTTAAAACCAAACTTAAT
>NZ_JACGVK010000030.1:0-291 GCF_014077185.1 Colwellia sp. MB02u-10 | reverse complement strand
ACCGATGTAGATACAAGCGATACACATGCGTTTATAGCGTTTACCGATGCAGCAACCACAGTAGTCGATACAAATAGTGTCGAAATAGGCGCCATTACTGTGTCGATGACAGACACTGGTGCGTATACCTTAACGGGCGCAGGCATAGAGAAACTCGGTACGGGTGAAAGTGCAGTCGTATCATTTAACGTACAAGTTAAAGATGATTCAACGTCAGGAGATGCTACCTCAGTTGCCAAGACAGTGACCTTAACCATTGATGGCAGTAACGATACGCCGGAAATTTCAGGT
>NZ_JACGVK010000029.1:0-810 GCF_014077185.1 Colwellia sp. MB02u-10 | reverse complement strand
TGAACTCGTTTCCCTTTATCTACAACACCCGCCCTTAAATACTTTCCAATCAATCGCATCAAGGCTTTATCGTTTATTTTACAGCCGAGTTTATGCATGAGTAAATCATGATTGACGCGGTCAAAAAATTTAGATAAATCAACATCTACTGCGATCTTGTGACCTAATTTAATACATGCCTGTATATGCTTTACCGCTTGAGCCGCATTGCGACCCGGTCGGAAACCATAACTGTGTGCAGAAAATTCAGGATCGAATATTGGGTTAAGGACTTGATGGATTGCTTGTTGGATAATACGATCGATGATCGTTGGTATACCCAGCAAGCGTTTTCCACCATCGGGTTTGGGTATTTCGACTCGTAATGCGGGTTGAGGACGATATGTCCCATTGATAAGCTCTGCTTTGATGGCATCCCAATTTGCTTGCGCATACTTTGGAAAATCATCAATGCTCATTCCATCAACCCCAGCACTGCCTTTGTTCGCTTTTACACGCTGCCAAGCTAAGTCGAGATTTGTTGGCGCTAAAACCTGCTCAAATAAATTGTCATGTAAGGTTGGTGTTATTATGTCATGCTCAATAGAGGCAAAGCCTGACGGCAATAAAGACCTATCAAAATGCATAAATGTTCCTCCTTTAGTTAATGTTCTGGCCTTCACCATGTCCCAACCATTACGATGGGCGTTGGGCTACTATGCCGTCTGCTGACTTCTGCTTAATCACTTTGAAAGTTACCCATCGAAGCGCTATCGTTATCCATCTATTCGCTTTCTTCAATTGATGGATATTGAAGAACCAAGACACTTG
>NZ_JACGVK010000028.1:0-317 GCF_014077185.1 Colwellia sp. MB02u-10 | reverse complement strand
AAAGTGCAGTCGTATCATTTAACGTACAAGTTAAAGATGATTCAACGTCAGGAGATGCTACCTCAGTTGCCAAGACAGTGACCTTAACCATTGATGGCAGTAACGATACGCCGGAAATTTCAGGTTACGCCGAGGTGACTAATGTAGCCGAAAACACATTAACCGGTTCAATTTCACTCGCGGATGTCGGTAAAACCGATGTAGATACAAGCGATACACATGCGTTTATAGCGTTTACCGATGCAGCAACCACAGTAGTCGATACAAATAGTGTCGAAATAGGCGCCATTACTGTGTCGATGACAGACACTGGTGCG
>NZ_JACGVK010000027.1:0-678 GCF_014077185.1 Colwellia sp. MB02u-10 | reverse complement strand
CCGCATCAAGATCAACACCCATGCTTTGCGCTAATGCCTGCTGCTGAGATTTAGGTAAGTTTTTAAATTGCTCTATTTGCTGCTGGCTAATTTGCGCCGCGATAGCATTAAAAGAGAATGTAAAAACAACGAGAAGGCTTGTCAGTTGACGAATAAAATGCATCATTGGCGCGTATTTTTTCCTATATACGGGGGACATAACTTAGATATAAAGTTAAACAGCGTCGAGTTTATCAGTAAGTGTACTTTGATTACAGTAACTTTTTTAGCCGCTTATGTTTTGCATTAATGATTAAAATAACAATAATCAAAAGTGATAACTGTTAGTTAAAAAACAGCTCTGAGTAAAAATTCCCTTACGTTATTTGCTGTCAGTGTGAAAAAAACAGCTTTCATTATACTTGTCTGTTTCTCTTTTAATCATCACCTTATGTGTTACAAAACGGCTGACGGACTAAAGTCCGACCTACAAAACAATCACCCAAATCTACATTATCATCCGTAAGCTCTATGTAGGTTGGACTTTAGTCCATCAGGTTTTAAAAGACAGCTATCAGTTTAAAGTTTTGAGCTGTCAGCTATAAAAAACAGCTTTCAGATTCTTTGTCTGTTTCGCTTTACCCTACTGCGTTTTGTATTCGCTGTGCGGTTGACGGACTAAAGTCCGACCTACAAAAC
>NZ_JACGVK010000026.1:0-251 GCF_014077185.1 Colwellia sp. MB02u-10 | reverse complement strand
GTTGACGGACTAAAGTCCGACCTACAAAAATCGCCCAACGCTATATGATCACCCGCAGCTTCTATGGGGCTTAAATGTAGGTTGGACTTTAGTCCATCAGGTTAAATGAAATTTAACTTTTTTTGGTATTGAAACTATTTAACAGAATAATATTCGCTGCAGATTTTTGGTTAACCCATGACATTAATTGCCCGCTTAACGGTTGACGGACTAAAGTCCGACCTACAAAAATCGCCCAACGCTATATGATC
>NZ_JACGVK010000025.1:0-409 GCF_014077185.1 Colwellia sp. MB02u-10 | reverse complement strand
GCTAATATTTGCTAGTCTTTATTATTTAGCCACTTAAAGAAAAGTGGCGGACGCGGCAGGAGTCGAACCTGCGACCGCCTGGTTCGTAGCCAGGTACTCTATCCAGCTGAGCTACGCGTCCTCAATAAACTATTTTTTTATATCTCATGTTCAGGAGATAACAAACTTTACTCATAAAAAGTATTCGTAGCCATTAGCGTTAGATAATCTATCCAGCTGAGCTACGCGTCCTCAATAAACTATTTTTTTATATCTCATGTTCAGGAGATGACCAGCTTATACAGTATTTATTTTTTAACTAGCGCTAATATTTGCTAGTCTTTATTATTTAGCCACTTAAAGAAAAGTGGCGGACGCGGCAGGAGTCGAACCTGCGACCGCCTGGTTCGTAGCCAGGTACTCTATCCAG
>NZ_JACGVK010000024.1:0-289 GCF_014077185.1 Colwellia sp. MB02u-10 | reverse complement strand
TAAAAAACAGCTTTCAGATTCTTTGTCTGTTTCGCTTTACCCTACTGCGTTTTGTATTCGCTGTGCGGTTGACGGACTAAAGTCCGACCTACAAAACAATTCCCTAAACCTACATTATCACCCGTGGGCTCGATGTAGGTTGGACTTTAGTCCATCAGGTTTTAAAAAACAGTTGTCAGTTTAAAGTTTTGAGCTGTCAGCTATAAAAAACAGCTTTCAGATTCTTTGTCTGTTTCGCTTTACCCTACTGCGTTTTGTATTCGCTGTGCGGTTGACGGACTAAAGTCCG
>NZ_JACGVK010000023.1:0-554 GCF_014077185.1 Colwellia sp. MB02u-10 | reverse complement strand
TTTAATTTGTCGAGATCTTCAGCACTTTTATTTACCGCTATACCATAATTATTTACTTGCGTTGCAAGTTTACTATTTTCTTGAGAAATATTATCTATGGTATAAACACTATGCGTTATTTGATTGGCAACGACACTTTGTTCTTCAGCCGCGGTGGCAATTTGAGCCGTCATATCACTCACATCATTTACGTTACCGATAATATTTTCCATTTCTTGCTTTATTTTAGTACTATCTGCAGAGCATTCTTCGGCATTAGCTTTGCTAGCAAGCATCACCTCACTCCAATTTTTTAACGAATTTTGTAATTCAATAACAGAAGTTTGGATCTGAACGGTTGCTTCCTGAGTCCGACTCGCTAGCGTTCTGACTTCATCGGCAACGACAGCAAAACCTCGACCCTGCTCACCCGCCCTTGCCGCTTCAATGGCAGCATTCAATGCCAGTAAGTTTGTTTGATCCGCAATGCCCTGAATTTCAGACATGACCGTTGAAATTTTATTGACATCGGTGACCAATTCAAGCGCACTACTGGCCGCTTGATCGACATCACG
>NZ_JACGVK010000022.1:0-346 GCF_014077185.1 Colwellia sp. MB02u-10 | reverse complement strand
ATGAGGATATAGTGGATAAGTGTTCTATTGCATGGAACAACTTCATAGCGGATACAGAACGGGTCTTATCTCTATGCAGAAGGGACTGGGCAAAGTTGAACAGTTAATTATCGGAATTGGTATTATTCAAAACTAGCAATTGATTGAGGTTGGAGGTTTTTTTTAACGCTTTGTAATCTTTTATATTGTATCAAGCTAACTCAAGCTTTATTTATCAAATGCCAGAAAGCAAAAAACCCGTAGCGTCAGCTACGGGTTTCTCTAAATAGAAGCCTAGCAATGTCCTACTCTCACATGGGAACTCCCACACTACCATCGGCGCTAACACGTTTCACTTCTGAGTTCG
>NZ_JACGVK010000021.1:0-350 GCF_014077185.1 Colwellia sp. MB02u-10 | reverse complement strand
CTACAACGTTGATAGGTTGGGTGTGTAAGGACTGCGAGGTCTTGAGCTAACCAATACTAATTACCCGTGAGGCTTAACCATACAACACCCAAGTGGTTTTAAGTTGTGTGCTGTTTGACATAGTAGAATTGCATAGGAATATGCAACATCACGTACATGAGTGATGAATAAGAGAAACCAAGAAAAAGTAACACAAAACGTATTTATACATCAGTGAGACAAGTCTCATTGATACAGCTTTTTAGATTGTACCCTTTTTGTCTAGCGACAATAGCGACATGGCCCCACCTGATCCCATTCCGAACTCAGAAGTGAAACGTGTTAGCGCCGATGGTAGTGTGGGAGTTCCC
>NZ_JACGVK010000020.1:0-492 GCF_014077185.1 Colwellia sp. MB02u-10 | reverse complement strand
GATATTCCTATTAATAACAGCTTGGTATTTATAATTTACAAACAACAGCGCGACACCGTGTTCATCATATAAATACCGGTATTTATATCAGCTTTCCAGATTGTTAAAGAATTTGTCATTCACACGCATTCGGTGAAGACTTGGTTTAAAAAACCAAACTTAACTTATCAACTTTTGATAGTTTAAGTTTGGTCTCTCTCTTTGGTGAAGAAGTGGTGGAGCTAAGCAGGATCGAACTGCTGACCTCCTGCGTGCAAGGCAGGCGCTCTCCCAGCTGAGCTATAGCCCCGCAATGGGAAACACACGTTAAGCTAAAACGAAACGTAAATTTACGTCAGTTGCAAGGCGGAAGGATGCGAAGTGTAGATTTCTACACGAGTATCATTCCAACGCAGCAAGTGGCGTAAATTGGTAGGTCTGGGCAGACTTGAACTGCCGACCTCACCCTTATCAGGGGTGCGCTCTAACCAGCTGAGCTACAGACCTATTTCT
>NZ_JACGVK010000019.1:0-267 GCF_014077185.1 Colwellia sp. MB02u-10 | reverse complement strand
GGACTTCAGTCCATCAGGTTAAATGAAATTTAACGGCTTTTGGTATTAAGACTGATTAAGAAAAATAATACCTGCTGCCGATGTTTTTTGGCCAATAGCATTAATCACCCGCTTAACGGTGACGGACTAAAGTCCGACCTACAAAAAATTGTCCAAGGCTAGATTATCACCCGTAGGCTCTATGTAGGATGGACTTCAGTCCATCAGGTTAAATGAAATTTAACGGCTTTTGGTATTAAGACTGATTAAGAAAAATAATACCTGCTG
>NZ_JACGVK010000018.1:0-248 GCF_014077185.1 Colwellia sp. MB02u-10 | reverse complement strand
AAAATTATGCTATGGTTATTCATGCTAGCCTCCGCTTTAGTTGTTTGACACACTAATTATGGCACTGGCTTTTCAAGCTAACCCACGATAGGAGGCTAGCACCTCGTGGGGAGTCATTATGTCTATAAGTACACGGAGGTTCGGTGAATAAATTCAGATGTCCACATTGCAATGAAGAGTCAGTTAGCTTTATTAGAAAGTTAATAATCAGTCCAATCGTTAGCCATAAATGTTCTAGCTGTGATAAA
>NZ_JACGVK010000017.1:0-511 GCF_014077185.1 Colwellia sp. MB02u-10 | reverse complement strand
CCCATTCCGAACTCAGAAGTGAAACGTGTTAGCGCCGATGGTAGTGTGGGAGTTCCCATGTGAGAGTAGGACATTGCTAGGCTTCTATTTAGAGAAACCCGTAGCTGACGCTACGGGTTTTTTGTCTAAACCTTATGACTTAACTAATTTTTAAGTTGATTAACTCATAAAGTTTTTTGTTTGATGACAATAGCGACATGGCCCCACCTGATCCCATTCCGAACTCAGAAGTGAAACGTGTTAGCGCCGATGGTAGTGTGGGAGTTCCCATGTGAGAGTAGGACATTATCAGACTCCTATTAAAGAAGCCCGATTCGAAAGAGTCGGGCTTTTTGCTGTCTGCTATTTAAATATTATAATAAAGCCAATCTGAAATGAATATAGTGATACCAATTCCGATAATTAACTGTTCAACTTTGCCCAGTCCCTTCTGCATAGAGATAAGACCCGTTCTGTATCCGCTATGAAGTTGTTCCATGCAATAGAACACTTATCCACTATATCCTCATAA
>NZ_JACGVK010000016.1:0-226 GCF_014077185.1 Colwellia sp. MB02u-10 | reverse complement strand
ATACCAATTCCGATAATTAACTGTTCAACTTTGCCCAGTCCCTTCTGCATAGAGATAAGACCCGTTCTGTATCCGCTATGAAGTTGTTCCATGCAATAGAACACTTATCCACTATATCCTCATAATCAGCGAACGAGCGATTCGCTATTTCATTTTGTCTTAGCCATGACCATACTTGTTCAATAGGATTTAATTCTGGTGAATAAGGGGGAATATGTATGATACT
>NZ_JACGVK010000015.1:0-968 GCF_014077185.1 Colwellia sp. MB02u-10 | reverse complement strand
TCGTTAGTGTTCTTACGCTACCATCAAATAACAAGGTAATTCAATCTGACAAAAATAGCTTGTCTCGTTTTTTGCAAAAGGCGCAAAAACCAATCCAACTATTTTTGCAGTTTAATTAAGCGTTAGATCATCAGGAGAAGTCAGTGGAAAATAGTAAAAAAATAAGCTCTCCACTTGAATTATTTGGTAGGGCTGTCGATCCTAGTAATTTTATATCCACTTATATATTGGGGCATTTATGGATAGAGCGTTTACTTTTTCACATTATTAAAATAAAAACTGGCAAATCAGAAAGAGCTATAGAGCGATTGACACATGCCAAGTTAATTGACTTAATTGATTCGCTAAATATTTTGGAACCTTTACAGTTAAAAACATTAAGGAAAATAAATCAAACTAGGAATAAGCTCGCCCATGATATTTCCTATGATTTTAGTATTACTGAGTTCCGTTCGTTAGTTCATCTAGCACAGAGCGCATTTTCTGATATGACCGATGGCTTTGAGCAAACATTAGATGAACTGGAAGGTAAAGCCAATTTAAATGAGGTTTCGGATTTTGTATACCCTGAAATTTTTATGCAAATAGCTTACGATTTAGAAGCTGTTTATGTTGAGTTGGGTGGTAAAATAGATAGTTTTAAGTAGTCTGATCTAATCGGGTAGCCAGAGGTCTCTAACCTCCAGCCCCCACACCACCGTGCATGTGGCTCCGCACAGGGCGGTTCACTAACCATGATGTATTCTTATCCAAAGTTCACGCAGTGCAATTAACCCTTCATCCTTAAGATATTGATTGGTTAATGCCATGTTGACCCCTTTAGTTTTAGAACTTCTCCATGGGCCTTTGCTTGTAATACCACAACTTATCGCGAGTCTTTCTGGGACACCTCGCTTAAGTAAATTTCTAACCTTGGTTCTGGGCCTTCGCCATTGTCGCCAGTAGCACATCCGTATTCTACGACGAAC
>NZ_JACGVK010000014.1:0-242 GCF_014077185.1 Colwellia sp. MB02u-10 | reverse complement strand
ACAATATTGCTGTAAAGCCATTAGCTAAATATCCTTTAGTGTTTGGCTCAAAGTTCAAGGTTGGGTTAGTCGTGGCGCTGGGCACTTTTTGCTGCTACGGTCGGGCTGCCTTAAGCCGTAAAGTGCTTGTTATCGTTAGTGTTCTTACGCTACCATCAAATAACAAGGTAATTCAATCTGACAAAAATAGCTTGTCTCGTTTTTTGCAAAAGGCGCAAAAACCAATCCAACTATTTTTGCAG
>NZ_JACGVK010000013.1:0-322 GCF_014077185.1 Colwellia sp. MB02u-10 | reverse complement strand
TAATTAAACTGCAAAAATAGTTGGATTGGTTTTTGCGCCTTTTGCAAAAAACGAGACAAGCTATATTTGTCAGATTGAATTACCTTGTTATTTGATGGTAGCGTGAGAACACTAACGATAACAAGTACTTTACGGCTTAAGGCAGCCCGACCGTAGCAACAAAAAATGCCCAGCGCCACGACTAACCCAACCTTGAACCAAACACTAAAGGCTATTTAGCTAATGGCTTTACAGCAATATTGTCTTAAAAATAGTAAAGCCTATTAGCGGTAATAACCAAACCGCTTAGGCGAAAACTTATGAACCACACACCAAACCAATA
>NZ_JACGVK010000012.1:0-359 GCF_014077185.1 Colwellia sp. MB02u-10 | reverse complement strand
CTCTCACATGGGAACTCCCACACTACCATCGGCGCTAACACGTTTCACTTCTGAGTTCGGAATGGGATCAGGTGGGGCCATGTCGCTATTGTCGCTAGACAAAAAGGGTACAATCTAAAAAGCTGCTTCAATGAGACTTGTCTCACTGATGTATAAATACGTTTTGTGTTACTTTTTCTTTGTTTCTCTTATTCATCACTCATGTACGTGATGTTGCATATTCCTATGCAATTATACTATGTCAAACAGCACACAACTTAAAACCACTTGGGTGTTGTATGGTTAAGCCTCACGGGTAATTAGTATTGGTTAGCTCAAGACCTCGCAGTCCTTACACACCCAACCTATCAACGTTGTAG
>NZ_JACGVK010000011.1:0-251 GCF_014077185.1 Colwellia sp. MB02u-10 | reverse complement strand
CACCCGTCGCAGTCGATGATGTAATCAATGTCACTGAAGATACAGCATTTACGTCAAGCATTGATTTAGCTGCTAACGATACCGATTTAGATGGAGACAGCTTAACGGTAACAGCGGGAACATTTGCAACAGCGCAAGGCGGAACATTAGCGCTTGCAGCGGATGGCTCATACACTTATATACCCGCAGCAAACTTCAATGGTACCGATACAGTCGATTACACAGTAACGGATGGAACTGCAACTGATGTT
>NZ_JACGVK010000010.1:0-235 GCF_014077185.1 Colwellia sp. MB02u-10 | reverse complement strand
CAAATTCTTTAACAATCTGGAAAGCTGATATAAATACCGGTATTTATATGATGAACACGGTGTCGCGCTGTTGTTTGTAAATTATAAATACCAAGCTGTTATTAATAGGAATATCGCCTGTTAATGATGGTGATTACGGGTCCTCCTCGGAAACGTAATCAACCCGGTAATAAGTTTACTTTTACGAGTTAAATTTGTTACCACTCTTATTCAAGACACACTTTGTGTGCGTGAA
>NZ_JACGVK010000009.1:0-554 GCF_014077185.1 Colwellia sp. MB02u-10 | reverse complement strand
TTTAATTTGTCGAGATCTTCAGCACTTTTATTTACCGCTATACCATAATTATTTACTTGCGTTGCAAGTTTACTATTTTCTTGAGAAATATTATCTATGGTATAAACACTATGCGTTATTTGATTCGCAACGACACTTTGTTCTTCAGCCGCGGTGGCAATTTGAGCCGTCATATCACTAACATCATTTACGTTACCGATAATATTTTCCATTTCTTGCTTTATTTTAGTGCTATCTGCAGAGCATTCTTCGGCATTAGCTTTGCTAGTAAGCATCACCTCACTCCAATTTTTTAACGAATTTTGTAATTCAATAACAGAGGTTTGGATCTGAACGGTTGCTTCCTGAGTCCGACTCGCTAGCGTTCTGACTTCATCGGCAACGACAGCAAAACCTCGGCCCTGCTCACCCGCTCTTGCCGCTTCAATTGCAGCATTCAATGCCAGTAAGTTTGTTTGATCCGCAATGCCCTGAATTTCAGACATGACCGTTGAAATTTTATTGACATCGGTGACCAATTCAAGCGCACTACTGGCCGCTTGATCGACATCACG
>NZ_JACGVK010000008.1:0-341 GCF_014077185.1 Colwellia sp. MB02u-10 | reverse complement strand
CAAACACTAAAGGCTATTTAGCTAATGGCTTTACAGCAATATTGTCTTAAAAATAGTAAAGCCTATTAGCGGTAATAACCAAACCGCTTAGGCGAAAACTTATGAACCACACACCAAACCAATATTAAAACACCGCGCTTACAAATAAATTTTAACTTGATTTCGTGGTGCCAAATAACGGCTTTATTAGACGGATAAAACCCCACTTTCAACAAAGGTGAATGTCCAACTAATGAATATTTATTCAAATTAATATACATAACTTAATATTAACATTCAACACGTTAATTTTACTTTTTGAATATAGCGATGTAGAAAGACAGATTAAATCCCGCTTTATA
>NZ_JACGVK010000007.1:0-248 GCF_014077185.1 Colwellia sp. MB02u-10 | reverse complement strand
TCGTTAGTGTTCTTACGCTACCATCAAATAACAAGGTAATTCAATCTGACAAAAATAGCTTGTCTCGTTTTTTGCAAAAGGCGCAAAAACCAATCCAACTATTTTTGCAGTTTAATTAAGCGTTATAAGTACACGGAGGTTCGGTGAATAAATTCAGATGTCCACATTGCAATGAAGAGTCAGTTAGCTTTATTAGAAAGTTAATAATCAGTCCAATCGTTAGCCATAAATGTTCTAGCTGTGATAAA
>NZ_JACGVK010000006.1:0-213 GCF_014077185.1 Colwellia sp. MB02u-10 | reverse complement strand
CATTCCCAAGGGGATGACGCTTGTGCCGACTATTTCTGATGAGAAATTATCTAACGACGCGGATACAGACGTTTTACTTACTGAGTTCACATGGGTTAGCTCAAATACAGCGGTTGCGACGGTTGCGGCAGACGGCACAGTAACGGTATTAGCTAATGCGCCATTAGCTACAGACACGACGATAACCGCTACTTTAACGGTGGGTTACGGAGA
>NZ_JACGVK010000005.1:0-214 GCF_014077185.1 Colwellia sp. MB02u-10 | reverse complement strand
CAACAGCGCAAGGCGGAACATTAGCGCTTGCAGCGGATGGCTCATACACTTATATACCCGCAGCAAACTTCAATGGTACCGATACAGTCGATTACACAGTAACGGATGGAACTGCAACTGATGTTGGACAATTAACCATCACGGTAGCTGCTGCAAATGATGCACCCGTCGCAGTCGATGATGTAATCAATGTCACTGAAGATACAGCATTTAC
>NZ_JACGVK010000004.1:0-314 GCF_014077185.1 Colwellia sp. MB02u-10 | reverse complement strand
TCGGTGGTTTTAGTCATATAAGTCACACTGTTCAGTTCGATTGCTTCCCTGCCAGTTTATTAGTGCACTGCCATTTTAGTGAAGCACAAAAGCTACGTGTTGCACAGAGCAGTCATGCTGAAACCAAATTACAAAAGCAGTTGCATAAATTTCTTTTTAAAAAAGGAATCGTGTTAAAAAATCCTAAAATGAATTTAAAACTGCAAGGTCCGGCTTAGAATCAAACAGACTATATTTCACAAGTTGTGTAATAAATATTTAGCTAGATGGATAATACTCTAATACTCACTGACCAGATGTCAACAAAGCCACCA
>NZ_JACGVK010000003.1:0-359 GCF_014077185.1 Colwellia sp. MB02u-10 | reverse complement strand
TCCGCGCCGCCATAGCTGGTAGCGCTCAGGTTAACCGTCTTACCGGTACCCGCATGCTTAGTATCAAAGGTACCCGTGCTCGCCACCGTGACAACATCCCCGGCGATCCAGCCTGCGGCACCCGAAACATCAAGCGCCGCGTCGGTGTTTGCATCGTAGGTTTTGTTGCTTGCCGTAATACCACTGATGCTGATCGCTTTAGTGGTTACATTCGCCGTGGCAGTCGCCTGATCTGTGATGCTGTAGTTCGTGTTATCCGCGCCGCCATAGCTGGTAGCGCTCAGGTTAACCGTCTTACCGGTACCCGCATGCTTAGTATCAAAGGTACCCGTGCTCGCCACCGTAACAACATCCCCGGC
>NZ_JACGVK010000002.1:0-290 GCF_014077185.1 Colwellia sp. MB02u-10 | reverse complement strand
ATCGTTAGTGTTCTCACGCTACCATCAAATAACAAGGTAATTCAATCTGACAAATATAGCTTGTCTCGTTTTTTGCAAAAGGCGCAAAAACCAATCCAACTATTTTTGCAGTTTAATTAAGCGTTATTTGGCACCGCGAAATCAAGTTAAATTTTATTTGTAAGAGCGGTGTTTTCATATTGGTTTGGTGTGTGGTTCATAAGTTTTCGCCTAAGCGGTTTGGTTATTACCGCTAATAGGCTTTACTATTTTTAAGACAATATTGCTGTAAAGCCATTAGCTAAATATCC
>NZ_JACGVK010000001.1:0-216 GCF_014077185.1 Colwellia sp. MB02u-10 | reverse complement strand
CACTTTACGGCTTAAGGCAGCCCGACCGTAGCAGCAAAAAGTGCCCAGCGCCACGACTAACCCAACCTTGAACTTTGAGCCAAACACTAAAGGATATTTAGCTAATGGCTTTACAGCAATATTGTCTTAAAAATAGTAAAGCCTATTAGCGGTAATAACCAAACCGCTTAGGCGAAAACTTATGAACCACACACCAAACCAATATGAAAACACCGC